>NZ_AMGD01000019.1:0-55971 GCF_000297555.1 Paenisporosarcina sp. TG-14 | reverse complement strand
TATATAGGTGTTTTGCTTCCTTTATTGTCTGTATATTGATGAAATTCCCCAATACTTTCAAAAGGCGTCAGTGGCTTCAGTAAAACATGTCGTTTTTCCTCCACCTGTTATATTGTAGGTACTTATTAGACAACTTCTTTTTAACATTCTTTTTTTGAATGACAGAATATCATATGAAATATACACTATTTAGTCGATTTTAGTCTGAGTATCGCAGTTGAAAATTAACATATATTAATGAAAAAAAGAAAAATTTCCATGTTAAACGGAAAATTTTAAATGAGTTTTTTCTGCCATGGAAGTAGAGCTAGGTTGGTCATTTATGAATAAAGTGGGAGCGTTTCGTCTTAATTAAGCCGACTCAAGGTTTGACCAAAATGCTAGTTTTGAATATAATAGAAAAGTTATATTACTAGAAATAAGGGTGAATAAAGTGCTTTTTAATTCGATTGAATTTTTGTTATTATTTTTGCCAGTAGTGTTTTTAATATATTTTGGATTACATAAAATAAAATTACATAAAATGGCTTTATTTCTCTTAATTATTTCTTCTCTTGTCTTCTATAGTTTTTGGAACCCTGTTTATTTGTTCTTAATTGTAGGTTCTATGATTTTTAACTTTTTAATAGGAACTATAATGAATGGTTCAAAAAAAATATTTTCTCGAAATCTGTTATTGGTTATGGGCGTCTTAGGCAACGTTTCGTTATTGGGGTATTTTAAATACTATGATTTCTTTGTTGAGAATGCAAATTTCTTATTTGAAACGAATATAGCTTTACAGAATTTACTATTGCCTTTAGCAATAAGTTTTTTCACGTTCCAACAGATTGCCTTTATTATAGATACTTATCGTGGGGAGACAAAACAATATTCATTTATGACATATGCATTATTTGTCACCTTTTTCCCTCAATTAATTGCAGGTCCAATTGTCCATCATCATGAAATGATTCCTCAATTTAACGATAAAAGTAAATATCACATTCAATTGAGTAACATAGTTAAAGGTATTTTTATTTTTTCAATTGGATTGTTCAAAAAGGTAGGAATCGCAGATACTTTTGCTGTGTGGGCTAATGAAGGTTATGCAAATGTAGAAACATTAACGTTTGTAGAATCTTGGTTAACCTCTCTTTCATATACGATGCAACTCTATTTTGATTTCAGTGGTTATTGTGACATGGCTATTGGTTTAGCTTTATTGTTTAATATTAAATTACCGGTAAACTTTTTCTCACCATATAAATCTCGAAATATCCAAGAATTTTGGAAACGTTGGCATATGACGCTTAGTCGTTTTTTAACTCACTATCTCTATTTCCCGTTAGGTGGTAATCGTAAAGGCGAGTATCGAACATATATAAATATCATTATCATCTTTGCAGTTAGTGGTTTATGGCATGGTGCAGGCTGGACGTTTGTGGTTTGGGGAACTTTACATGGGTTTGCTTCCATCATTGTAAGAGTATGGGGCAAAACCAAAATTGTCCTTCCATTCGTAGTATCTTGGTTTATTACTTTCTCTTTCATTAACTTAGCATGGGTGTACTTCAGAGCGGAAAGTTTAGGACAAGCTCATACGTTGTTTGGGAAAATGTTTACATTGGATCAAAGTATTCTTCATGTATTCAATCAAAAACTTGCATTCGCGTCTACATGGGAAACCTTCGAGTTTTTAGGTGTCCATTGGTTAACGAATCCTATGTTTGTATTGCCTTTTCTACTATTATTTTTGGCAGTATCTTTACTGGCTCCGAATTCAATTCAATTATTGGAGAAATTCGAACCTAAAGTATCTACATTACTGCTAGTGAATTTCTGTATTATTGCTGTATTATTTGTTACGTATATCCTTCATAAGAATAGTGAATTTTTGTATTTTAATTTTTAGGAGTGTCTTTATTTGAATTATCGAAAATGGTTCAATCTATTTCTTGTGAGCATGTTGATTGTTCTCATCCCCGTATTTGGTGTAATGGGGTTCAATTATTATGTGGATCCTTATTGGAATTTCCAACATGCACATGCACATAATGATTATCAAAATGGTTTTGATGAGCGAATACAAAAAACGAATCTATTAGTTAATAATAGTCAATCTTTTAGTTCGTTACTTATTGGCTCAAGCCGTGTAACTTATATGAACACCAACAGCTTTAAGCAAGATGAAGTTTTTAATTATGGATTAAGTTCCATGCATATAAGCGAATACAGTGATTATATTGCTTTTGCCAAAAAAATAAATGATGGTGTACTAAATGACATATATGTTGAATTATCGTTACATTCCTACTATGCGAATGTCCAACCGCCGATGGGGAAACCTGATACTTTTTTTGAACAAGCCCAAAATCGAGTATTAGATTATACAGTACTCTTCTCAAAAGACACATTAGACAAATCATTGGTAAATTACAATGCATCAAAAGCAAATGCTTATCCTCTACAAAGATCGTATACGAGAGACAACCAAGTAAAAACAACTTATCCAAATAATCGATTATTAAAAGCTAAAGAAGATTTTAAAAGTCGATATGATAAAACAAACTATACGACTGGTTTCGCTTATAACGAATCTTACAAAGATGAGTTGATGAAGATTAAAAGAGAAAATAAAGACTCCAAATTTGTTATTTTCACGGACATGGCGCATGAAGACCGTTTGAAAATATACTTACGCAATCCGAATTTCTTTGATGCTTACGCACGCTCCATTCGCGAAATAGTCGAGGTGTTTGGTGAAGTGAAATCTTTTCATATGCAAAATGACCTAACTCAAAACGATAAACACTGGATGGACTTCTATCACTTTTATCCTGAAATTGGCGATAAAATGATTCATTCGTTAGAAACTGGGGATGGCGAAGGCGAAATTTATCTAAGTGTTACAGAGAATAATGTAGATCAATATTTAAGGGATATGAAGAATTGGATAAGCGAATAATCAGGAAACACTGGTCATAGGGCTCATCCAACTAATCAATATGTATTTAAAACTAGCAGCTTATTAAAGTTGCTGGTTTTTTTGTTGTAATAGATTTAATGGACTTAGAGATCATCAAATTACATCTTCACTCATCGCTCTCTTTTGAAAAGGCTTTTTTCTTGGCTATTTTCAAAGATGAGACAGAGATTAAGCCCTGTAACAAATCACTGGAATTTAAAAAGGATGATTTCTGTGCAATACAGAAATCATCTCCACTGAAGAGAAATAAATTAATTTGAAATTTCGTTTATAAACAATACACTATATCTTATCAAACTTCTTCTTTAAGCTCAGCTATATTAACTTCTGATCTTTCTTCTAGAGAGCGTCTTAAATGAACTGTCGCAAGTTCACCATTTTCATGTATCTGGTCAATCCAAACTGATACGCCATTGTATGTTACCTCAATTTCTTTAGGTGAAGAGACGATTTGTTTTATTCGTTTAGTATCCAAAAGAATTCCTCCTTATAATTGTAAAGTAGATTCGTATTAGTTTGAGTTTAAAAAGGAATAATCATGTATATAATTCTGGAGATATTTTTTAACCACTTGCAAAAAGTACATCATAGGGATTTATTATAGATTTTGTTAATATAATAAGAAATAAATAGGCTAAAATTAATTTCTGGTAATTTAATTGATTGAAAGAATACCAAACATAATAAAAGGAGCGTATTGGATGTTTAACTATTTCAAGAAGTCTTGCACGATTTGCAAACGTAAAATAAAACCATTGACAGCGTATAAAACTGATACGGGTAAGATATTGAAAGTATGCAATGCTTGTAGAGAGTATGCCGAGAGACGAGCTTATAAGAAACTTTAATATTTGAGTTTATTGTGTATGAGAAGTTAGTAACTATAAGCTACAAAAATATGAAACCAGTTGCGGTATAGTAGTTGTTTTTATAAACAAGTGTACGTGAAAAGTCCTGTAACTGCTTTTAAACAAATCAGTGGATGCAACTAAATGGATGTAAAAGCGAATTATCAGATTGTTTTAAAGGTTAAAATAAATTCGACAATTAATGACAAAAATTCTTGTTTAAAAATGGAAGTGCTTCCTATATAATTAGTTATAGATAAAAAGTACTTAGTAATAGATAAATAGTCTTGAAATTAATTTTTTTATTAAATAAACATCACTTTTTATAACTGTCTATATACCCAGTAGTAGTTATTTAAAGCGTTTTAAGACTTGAATTCTTATTAGAAAAGCCTTTTTTAGAAATATAGAAGAATGGGACTGAATTTTATGATCAAATTATGGAAAAAATCATGTGCGATTTGTAAAGATCAAGAGAGTTCCTTGATAAAATACGAAAATAGTAGTGGAATTCGCATGATTTTTTGCTACTCATGCAAAAATTATGCGGAAAAAAGGTCGTTTAAGATAGTAAAGCATTATCCTCAGACGAAAATTAGTAAACGTCTATTATTAAGGTGACGTGATACCGTAATTTACTTATAATAAATCCAAATATGAATTCAGCACTGACACTGGGTGCTGAATTTTTTTACACTCATACTGTAATCCATCTCTTATTCTTAATGCAATTGCTACTGAATAGAATGTATAAATCAGATGTCTAAAAATGTGAAATGGATTCACAAAAATTTATGGAGGGTAACTAATGAAGTATGAAAATTACCGATTACTATTATGGAAAAAGAAATTAAAAGATACTGAGCAAAAACACAAATTTATTGAAGCATATAAAAAAACAATAAAATACTTCGCAGAAACGAAAAAGGATCGAATGGAAAGTGGTAAATATGGCTTTGTAAAATGGGAACAGGGAAATCAACCAGAGCAAAGAAATAGCATCATTAAGACAATTGGAGAAATTTTTGGTGTAACTGCGTTAATGTCCATTACAGTTCTATCAATCTTAAGTGTATTAATTCTGTCTTTCGTTATGAGTGAACTGCTTACCTATTTTCGAGAGTTTGGATGGCTGACGTTAGGATTAGCGGGAATTATGCTTGGGGTAAGTTGGTATAAACCTTATAAAATTTGGAGTTTAATTATAGCCTTCTTAGGTTCATTTTTGTTCATTGTTACATTCGGTCCGCTTATTATTGAGGCGTATACAGGCGGTAAATTAATTGATGTTACTTATAAAAATGGTTATTTACTTACATTAAAAGCAACGCTCGTGTTTGTTAGTTATGTTATTGGGGGTATTACGTTTACTACATGGATTTATTTAATATGCAAAGGCCAACGTCAAAACCCATTAAGTAGATTACGTTATTTGCAGTTTAGAACGAAAAATACGTAATTAATTTGGGCATTAACCAATTAAAAAAGACAATCCGCATTGACAGGATTGTCTTTTTTTTGTTGAAAAAGTATTACAAAGACTTTTCTTTATAAACCACTGAGATTAATGACTTGGTTGCTTGACCTGAAGAAAAGGTGTTCCAATGATTTTTAAAGAAATCAATCTTTTCAAAATCAATTGTAGGATCTAAAATATGATTGATAACTTCGGTTGTTGATTTTACAATCGGGCCAGGAAAATAAAGACTATTTTCTGCCCATAAACCTTGTTCTTTATCATATGAATCCAAATCGTATGTGTAAAAAATCATTTTTTTACGCAATAGTGAAAACTCGAAAGGAATCGAGGAATAATCCGATATTAAGATATCACTTACTACCAATAGTTCATTGAGATAAGGATAAGCACTTACAACGAGGACTCTAGGATGGGTAGGTATATGCGTCAACGCTTTAACAGAAGGATGCAATCTGATGAGAAGTATATAATTATCGTCTAGTCTATCGAGAAATTCATTTATTTCAAGTTGCAAGTTCATTTTTTCCAGTGAGTCTTTCCTGAAAGTTGGAGCATATAAAACTACTTTTTTCCCTAGGATTATCGGATAAGTTTCTATAACGCGGTCCAAACTTTTTTTCTTGGCGATTTCATCATAATAAAAATCAGTTAGCGGAACACCTGTGAATAAAAATCGATTTTGATCCACTTGAAAAGATTCAGCAAATATTTGAGTCATTTGTTCTGAACCGACTGGGATATATTGAAATTGATTATATACTTTTTGAAATCTTTCTCTCGCTTGTTCGCTTCTTTCATTAGAAGTGGGATCGCTCCATCCGAATCGTTTAATAGCTCCAGCTGCATGCCATAATTGCACACACTTGACTTCTTTTCGAAATCTTATAGCCGACAATACACCTACATAGTTATCGACGAACACATATTTAGAAGTGGCCAAATGGTAAATTGATAGACAAGTATGTAGTAAATTTGATGTTTCGAACGCGTATATCTTCTTTTTGTCGGTAGGAATAGTAGAAAAATCAATTTTACAGCGAGATTTATTCAAAAAGATAAGTGAATGATTTTTTGAATGAGCTAATTCTTTTGCAACGAAAAGGGCATTATCGCCAAATGATGAAAGGAAAACAGTTTTATTTTGCAGTGGAAGAAATTTAAATACAGTAAAGATTACTTTAAAAAGGAATAAATATAATGAAATAATAGCTTCCTTTAACATTTTTTGTTAAATAAATCCTTTTTAATCTTAGAACTTGAAATTCCTTCAGTTCTTGGTAAGTAGATAACTTCACAATAAGGCATAAGTTCGTCGAATTTACCTTCCCAATCCGAACCCATAACGAATAGATCAATTTCATTAGATTGTATATCTATTATTTTTTGATTCCAATTATCTTCAGATATCACTTCATCGACATATTTAATTGCTTCTAAAATCAATTTTCTTTCTTCAAAAGAATAATAAGCTTCTTTTTCTTTTAAGGCATTAAATTCGTCTGATGATAGTCCTACAATTAAATAATCTCCATATTCTTTCGCTTTTCTCAAGATATTGATATGGCCGTGATGGATAAGATCAAATGTTCCATAGGTTATTACTTTTTTCATAAATGCTCACTCCATAAAAGGTTATTTTATTAATTCTACTGAAAATGGTATGATTATAGTTTATGTTATCATTTTAGAACAATATCATTTTTAAAAAAAATGAAAATTAGAGCAAAGAAGGAATTTCTATGAAAGTATACAGTAAAAATGTTCAATTAGTTGAAGATACATTACATAAAATCGAATTTATTATATTAGAGAATGAAAATGTCTTTATAATTGATTTGAATCTTGTGAATATTGAGAAACCACTTAATATTGGACAATATCAGACGGTAGATCAAGTCTTATTAAAAAAAGAAATGATTGATTATAACATCTTAGTATACACTAAATTTGGAGATATATTAGTAACTCGTGTAAATCATATTCCAAACGTAAAATTTCAAAAAACAGAAACTTCATATGAATTAAACTTTGAAAATTTTTCGGATTTATTATCATTTAAACAAACAGGAGAAACAACTTTCTCAGTATTCAATTTTAAAGAACAATATTTATTTAGTATTCACGATAGTGTATCACATGATTTATTAACTGATATATACCCAGTTGATCTTGAACTAACTACGATTGAATACCGTTATTTAACTATCGGTAAAATATATTACTCAACATATAATGAGTTTATTATTTATGATTTATTTAGAAAAGAATTATTTACAAAAAAAGTGATTTTAATAAATGAATTACCTATTATTGATTTAGAATTTAACTTAACCAGTCCAAGTTCACTTGAAATATCTTTTGAGGATGAAAGAGCTTCCATTAACTTTAAAAAAATATCAGGAAAAGGCACAAAAATATTTAATGTCGCTCAGTTAAAAAAACATCGTGAGAAACATATACTTGGAAAGTTTAATATTAATGGGTCCAAATACTATCTTCATAATAAGCAAAATGGAATCTTTTTAACTCGTTCAAATCCAACAAAAATTTCTGGATTCTATCCAAATATGAAATTACGTTTTTTCGGTAAAAACTTGTATATTTTTGGACGTAATACCCATTATGCCTATAAAGCGAGTGGAAGATATGAATATCTATATATTGGTGATTCTGACAAACCGATATCAAAATTTGTTAGACTCTTCAAATTGCCGTTACTTAGACGGTATGGTTTCTTTAAGGTTCCAATTGCATCTTTATATGTAAATAATCGTATCCATAATAATTTTTATTTAGGAAGTAAAATGAATGTTTTGCATAATTTAAAGCTTAAATTACGTCCTCGAAAAGCAAAAACATTGGACTTAACTATATACGATGATCAAGTTAATATTATAAGGACTAATTTGAGGGGGAGATCTCACTTCCACTATTATTTCTAAATCCGAAGAGTACACCCTGTTAAATAGGAATTTAATTTATTTGGCATTTATTTTATCTAAGATAATTTCAATGAGAAAAGAAAAAGTTAATCTGTATTTTGAGAAGAAGAGTATGAAAGCAGATGAATCGGCAATCAGAGTTTTTGAAAAAGTGATGATAGAAAAAAATATTAAGTCAAAAAATTACTTTATTCTTAGTAAGGAAGCCGAGAATTATAAAGCTCTTAAAAAGTCTTATAATAAGTCAATTGTTAAGAAACATAGCTTTTACCATTACTTCTTAACATTCAATGCATCTAACTTCATTTCAAGCGAGTTATCTAATCATTTGTTAAATGATCGTCTATATATAGACGTTATTCGCGAAAAAATTAAATCCGTTCCATTAATTTTCCTTCAACATGGAATTATGTTTGCAAAACCCGTAGATAACCCAATGGCTTTTGGATTTCATAAGGATAAAAATGTGTATAATATGAATAAATCTGTTATTAGTTCGGAGTTAGAAGCTGAAGAGTTTTATAAGATGGGTTACGACAGAGATGATTTAATTCTTACTGGTTTGGCAACGTTTGATCATGCCTCATTAAATGAATCAGCTGATAAAATTGCTTTTATGCCTACTTATCGCTACTGGGAAGAAGGCTTAATTTACCGAGGATTGATTGAACAGACAACTTATTATTTACAAATCATGCGTGTGATTGAAGCCTTTAAAGAGAAAGGGTTGTTGGATCGGTTATTAATTGTTCCACATAATAAATTTTCTGAATTTATTTATGAGAATATGAAAGAATATCAGCACATCATTAGTGCAAATCCATCAGAGGCATTAAGGGAATCTGTCATCACATTACTGACTATTCTTCAGCAATTTATGATGCTACTTTCAGAGGGGCTTATCCCATATTCTTCTGGGAGGAAAAAGACTATTTAATCGAACAATACAAGGCAATTCCTCCAGTTAATGATGAAAATGCACCGGGAGCGATCGCTTATACAATCAAGGAATTGATGGACACTGTCAATAAAGTCATTAACCAAAATTATCGTCTTGAAGACGAAATTCGACACAAATATATGCAAATTAATGAGTTTGACGATAGACAAAACACTGCCCGTATTATTGAGTTTTTAAAGAAGGATAAAATCTTGTAGTTATTGTGATAATAAACATATCTACGTTAAGTTAATAATATGAAAGAAAAATTGTATGCAGAATTGAGGTCTTTATCATGCTAAAAGGTCTTAAAAATAGTAAGTTCTTGTTAAAAGTATTTCGTTCCATTTTTGTTGTCATGGGAAGGATGCCTAAAAAGAAGAAATTGGTCATGTTCGAAAGTTTCCATGCCAAACAGTATAGTGACAATCCGCGTGCCATTTATGAGTATATGAAAGAGCAGCATAAGGATTACCAGTTACTATGGAGTATTGACAAACGATCCATGAAGTTATTCGATGATTTTCAGGTTCCATATATTACTCGATTTTCATTACAGTGGTTTCTAACATTCCCTCGCGCAAAGTATTGGGTTAATAATGTACGTTTACCAGGGTGGATGCCTAAACCTGAAGGGACAGTATACGTTCAAACTTGGCATGGGACACCATTAAAGAAACTTGGACTAGATATAGAACAAATACACATGCCTGGAACTAAAACAGATACGTATAAAAGGAACTTTATTAACGAATCTCGAAATTGGGATTACCTGATTTCTCCTAATGCGTATTCAACAGAAATTTTTAAAAGAGCATTTCACTATGATGGAAAAGTCATTGAATCAGGATATCCACGAAATGATGTCTTGTCTATTCCTTCAGAAGACGTGGTCAAAGGTTTGAAGAAAAAATTAGGAATTCCTGAAGAGAAGAAAATTATGCTTTATGCTCCAACATGGCGCGATAATGAATTTCATCAAAAAGGAAAATATAAATTTAACTTCAAATTTGATTTAGAAAACTGGAAAAGAGAATTCGGTTCCGAGTGGGTGTTATTATCAAGAATGCATTACTTAATAGCCGAAAACTTTGACTTCTCTGCACATGAAGGAACTGTTTACGACGTGTCTTCTTATCCAGATATTCGAGAGCTTTATCTAAGTGCAGATCTTTTAATCACAGATTATTCATCTGTATTCTTTGATTTCGCCATATTGAATAGACCGATTGTGTTCTTTATGTATGATTTAGAAACATACAGAGATGAACTTAGAGGCTTCTATATGAATATTCAAGAAGATGCTCCAGGACCAATTGTTCAAACAGAGGAAGAGCTGTTCCAAGCGATAAATGAACTTGAGCAAACTAATGTTCAATCTAATCCAACGTTTAAATCCTTTAAAACCAAGTTTACTTCATTGGAGGATGGTCATGCTACTAAACGTGTGGTACAAGCTTTCTTGAAATAGTGTGTGATAAAAAGTGAGTAGGTGATTAATTCTAATGAAATCAGTACTAAAGATTCTAAAAGAACAATTTCAATTTTTCTATTTGGTTAGAAGATTATCTATATATGAATTACGGAGTTTAACGAGCGGCAACTACTTAGGGGCTGCTTGGGAAATTATCAACCCGGCGATTCAAATATTAATTTACTGGTTCGTATTTGGTTTTGGGATTCGCCAGCGAGAAGCAATCGATGGTATTCCGTATTTCCAATGGATGTTTGCGGGTATTCTGGTGTGGTTCTTTATTAATCAAAGTGTTATGAAAGCATCCAAATCGATTTATAGCAAGATTCGGATGTTATCTAAAATGAGCTTTCCAATGAGTGTAATTCCGAATTATGTTATTTTTTCTCAATTTTATCCGCATCTATTGCTTTTAGGACTAGGAATGATCTTGTTACAGTTTATGGGTTTTCCAATTTCCATATACTATCTTCAACTGCCATTATATATAGCGGCTGTATTAGTCTTCATATTTAGCCTATCGCTTATTACTTCTACATTGACAACTATTGCACGTGACGTTCAGATGTTATTGCAGTCCGTCATGCGTATGCTCTTATATTTGTCTCCCATTTTATGGCCACCGACATTGTTACCAGAATCCTGGCAGATTTGGGTTAAGTTAAACCCCTTCTACTATATAATAGAAGGATATCGTTATTCTTTGCTTGGTCAAGGATGGTATTTCATAGAAAATCCACTTTACACCTTATATTTTATTGCAGTAATGGGTTTAACTTTGTTAATTGGTTCATATTTGCACGTGAAATTCAGAAGTCAATTTATTGATTTCCTATAAAAATTGGAAGTGACATGCATGGTAAAAACAGTCGAAGTTCAGAATGTATATAAGAGATATAAACTCTATAAGAAAAAATCGGAACGTATTCTTGATTTAATAATGCCTCACAAAGAATATGGCGAGGATTTTTTTGCACTACAAAACGTCTCTTTTGATGTAGAAAAAGGGTCGATCATTGGTCTTGTCGGTATTAATGGCTCTGGAAAGTCCACACTTGCGAATATCATCGCAGGTGTAATTCCAACTACTACAGGTGAAATTAAAATTCAAGGTAATGTGGCTTTGATTGCCGTTAACGCAGGGTTAGATGCAGGGTTAACTGGAAGAGAAAACATTGAACTTAAACTTCTAATGCTCGGTTTTTCCAAAAAAGAAATCATAAATATGGAAGAAGAGATCATTGAGTTTGCAGAGTTAGAGAAGTTTATTGATCAACCTGTTAAAACTTACTCAAGTGGTATGAAGTCTCGATTAGGTTTTTCCATATCTGTGAGAGTAGATCCCGATATTTTAATCATTGATGAGGCCTTGTCTGTAGGCGATAAAGCATTTGCAGAGAAGAGTCTTGAAAAAATGATGGAATTTAAGGTAAGAGGCAAAACGATGTTTTTTGTCAGTCATTCAATATCCCAAATGAAAAAGTTTTGTGAACAAATAATTTGGTTAGAGTTTGGTACTGTGAAAGAATATGGCAAGGCTAGTGAAGTTTTAAAGCACTACGAATCATTTTTGGCAGAATATCAAGCATTAACCAAAACAGATAAGAAGAAATACCGAACAGATGCCCTTAATAGGCAATCTTTGAAAAAAGAAAAAATCCTGTAAACATCATAAGATGTTTACAGGATTTTTTTTATATATGTCTTTCACGTTTCACATAAAATTTACGACTCGTCCATTTTTGTTTGTAAACTTCAGCTACAAAAATTGGTAATTTAATCATTCTCTTACTACGAATAGGCTGTGTAATTAAGCGGTACATCCATTCTAAATTATGTTTAAGCCAAAATTGTGGAGCTCTTTTCGTTCGGCCTGCTAAAACGTCAAAACTACCGCCAACACCCATTACTACAGCATTAGGAAATAAATGCTTATATTCTGCAGCCCAATTCTCTTGCAGAGGGGCACCAAGACCAATAAATACGAAATCAGGGTTTGTAGAAGCAATTTCTTCCGCAACCTCTTGTCCATAGCCTAAATAGCCATTTTTAGTACCTGCAATTCGAATATTTGGGTAAAGCTTAATTGCGTTGATAGCAGCGTCAACAGCTACACCTTCTTGAGAACCGAAGAAGTAAACAGACTTCCGTTTTTCGCTTGCATAAGATAGAAATGTATGGACAAGGTCATAACCTGTTATTTTTTCTTTTAAAGGATGTTGCAATATTTCAGATGCCCTCATGACTCCTGAACCATCAGGTACTATAAAATCAGCTTTTAAAATGGAATCTCGGTAAGATTTCGATTTCTTTGCACTCATGATGATTTCTGGATTAGCAGTTACAATGAATATATTCTTTTGTTTGAGTTCGATCTCATTGTAAACCACATCTAGGAGTCTATTTTTTGATAAGTTATCAATAGGCATATCCACAATCGTTACTTTATCATGCATCATAAGATTTCACCTCTTATTCTTTTGATTTCCATTAATAGATGTAAAGACTTTGTAAATGATTATACCATTTTTGTTAAGGTTTTATCAAGATACTGTAAAGGGGTTATCCTGTCTATGTAGAGGATAATTTGTAAGAGGTGTGCATGGAATCGTCTGAAACTGCATCTTCAGCCGAGATACTAATAGAAATATAATGTTGATTCTTTTTTTAGCAAAAAAGATATTGTACTGGTCAATCTCAGACCTTAGATGAATTTCTTAATATAGATGTTGTTTAGTATTTGGCTGATGAAGGGTATAAATGGATTAAGGATTAATTGAAGGAAAAAGGGGGATTCAAGATGAGCAAGCGAGTTGTTGGAGTTTATAATAGTAAAGAAGCAGCGATGTTAGAGATTGGTAAGTTAAAAAAATTAGGGCATGATGAGAACACAATTTTTATTTTAGCAAAGGATCCTGCGAGCGTTTCAGCGATTGTAAGAGATACTGGCGTTCAATTAGAAGAGGTTCCTGAGAATGGTGAACTGGAGCCGAAAAGCACTGGATTATTTGGTCGAGTTTTCTATGCGTTAGATTTTGATACGAAACATTCAGGAGTGGCAGCTGCATTAAAGTCGGCTGGAATAATGGAAGATGAAGTTGGAATTTATGTGCGGAAGATAGAACAAGGAGATTTAGTGGTCCTTGCTACTGCAGATGTACCACGTCAACCTTATACCGATGATACTGATACTGCTGATTTTTCAAACGAAGAACAATCCATGCAGTATTATGAAAATAATGAATACATCCCAACTCAAGTGACGATGCAAGATCAAACATTAAATGAACATACGGAGAAATTACTTGATGATGTGTTAAATACATCACTAGAGCATATTCAACCTGAAGAAGTGCAAATTTATGATGAAGAGAATGAAAAAGAACAAGGGAAGAGTATAAGCGTAACGAAAGATGAAATATATGTAGAACACATTTATTTTGACAGTTCTACCCCTCCAATTGAGTCCGATGATGAAGAGTTAATCCGTGTACCAATTATTGAGGAACGAGTAAAAGTGATTAATGAAAAAGTCGTAACCGGGGAAATAGTTGTTCGAAAAAGAAGAATTTAACTGTAGTTTTAAAATAAAATGTTAGAGAAAACCTTCTGTTAATACAGAAGGTTTTTTTCTTTACAGAAAATCGTAATGATTACAACATATTCTTTTGTGTTTATCTATAATTCGAGTTTTATGCTCAATTTATTTGTGCAGAAGGCGTGACAGCAGTTAACGAGGCTTTGGTTGATGACATTCTCTTCCTGCTCTTTTTATGGTCAGGACCTTATTTTGATATGAAACAATTATGATTCAATTTAATTGACTCTAAAACCAATAATTTAGTTTCGTGCATGAATCTTTAAAAATCGGACATTCTATATGCAACAAGGAGGTGAGCGAAATGACTAACAACAATTCAAGTAATAAAATATCTGTACCCGGTGCCAAACAAGCTTTAGATCAAATGAAGTATGAAATTGCACAAGAATTTGGTGTGCAATTAGGCGAAAACTCAACATCGCGTGCTAACGGTTCCGTTGGCGGAGAAATTACGAAGCGATTAGTAGCGCAAGCCCAACAACAATTAAAAGGTAATCAAAACTCATAAAACAAAAGCCGGCAGTGAAAACTGTCGGTTTTTTATTTGTTTTAGGGAACAGCACTTAGAGATTTAATTGGTCCACTTTATAGTTCCCCAAAAGAAACATTTTAATGGGGAATGTGGCAATTAAAGAAAGGAGATTATTTAATTGTTTTTAGCGCCATATTTACTTATCATTTGGGCTATATTCATTTTAATGGCAGGCTGTACTTCAGACGCTCATGCCTTTTTATATGAACAATTAGTAAGCTTTAATATGAACTTAACACCGAACTATAGTGACTTGCTAATTACAAGTGACATTCATTTTTCAAATGAGTTTTACGTAATTCAAAAAACAGGTCATATTGTTGCATTTGGATTGCTTTATTTTTTAGTGCTAACCACGATTAAACGATTTGGAATTTCAATCATACTATGTAGTGTTTATGCAGTCTTTACGGAAGTTCTTCAACTGCATTTTAATCGAAACGGCAGACTTTTTGATGTTGGTGTAGATGTATTTGGAATTCTATTAGCGTATTTTTTATATAGAATTTTTATTGTTACTTCAAATAAGGTGTATGAAACAAGTATAGAGAATATATGAAAAACGAATATATAATTATAAAAAAGTTGTTTAATAAATACAACTTTAAGAAAATAAATTCAACATGAATGTGACGAATTTATGAACTTATGTCTTTTTTCGCAATGTGACAAATTACTACAACAAGAATCATATATGATGTATCTTGTATCTCGATATTGAGTAAAGACTTATTAATATAGTATGGAGGATAAAGAGCTAATGAAAAATATGCACCAAGATATCTTGTTAACTCAAATTAAGTTGAAAAAGAGAATTATGTATATGAGAGCCAATCTTTTTGGTCGAACACATTCCAGTGTTGTAACATGCAGTCAAGAACTCGATACTTTGCTTAATAAATACCAAGGAATATAAGTGAATAATTAGTGGAATAACAGATTTTCGTTAAACCCAATATATAACAACTTAATAAGTTAAAAAGAGAATCTAAAGCAGAGGCTTTTTAAGATTCTTTTTTTATGTAATGAGAACTGAAAATAACGAGAGAGTACCCAGAGACTAAATTTGTCACTGAGGTGTTTTTTCTCTGTCTTTGAGAAATTGAAATGATTAATTTTGATATTTAAAAAAATTGATAGAATGGACATGTCGACCGTTTATATGTAATTAATTTCGTTCTAGTTCTGACACCATTGTAGAGTCTAATTATGTGTGGAATCATGTTAAGATACGCTCCTCAATGCAGTGGTCGAGCAAAAATCAAAGGTTTGAAAATACTATGTAGCTTATGGAATTTACTTATTAATTGATTAAAAGTAAATTTTTCGAAAAATCAAATATAGACGAATCTCTAAAATCATGTATGATAAAAGGATAACTTCATTGTATTAATAGAATTTAGCAAAATGGAGGTTAAGCGTTAATGAAAGTTTTAGGAATTGACATTGGAGGAACGAAAATTCGAATGGGTATTGTCGATTCGAATGGACAAGTAGTGGAAGATCATAAAATTCCTACAGAATCTCCTCTTTATCCGTATTTAGAAAATAAGATTATTCAGTTTTTAAAAGAGCATACGCATGTCCAGGCAATTGGAATTGGCACAAGAGGAATGGTTGATGCAGAAAATGGCGTCATTACGTTTGAAAGTGGAACATTACCTGGTTGGCAGGGAACAGAAGTAAAGGCACTTTTAGAAAAAGCGACAGGACTTTACGTTGAAGTAAACAATGATGCTAACTGTGCAGGACTTGCAGAAGCTCGTTTGGGGTCAGCGAGAGGTTATCGTCGTACCGTATGTTTAACGATTGGTACGGGACTTGGTGGCGGATTTGTTATAGATGGAAAAATAATGAATGGAACACATGGCGGTGCAGGTGAAGTTGGACACATGATTTTGTATCCAGGTGGTCATATATGTAGTTGTGGTCGTCCGGGATGTAGTGAACAATATGTTTCTGGAACTGCTCTAAGAAGATCTATTGCTGAGATGAACATAGTTGATGAGAATAATAAGTTAATTACACCAAACCGAATGTTCGAACTTGCACTTGAAGGTCATAGCGATGCATTAGCAATTACCAAAAAATTCACGAATGACTTGGCAATTGTCATTAGTTCAATCCAGGCTGTACTAGATATGGATTGTGTAATTATTGGTGGTGGTGTTTCAGAGTCAGCAGAAAGCTGGTGGTCGTTCTTATTGACTGCACTGGAACCGTTATTATTAAAACCGTTAGAAGTGAAAAAAGCGAAGTTTGGCAATGAAGCAGGAATGTTAGGTGCAGCTTTACTTGTGCTAACTGATGAAAAAGATGGCGTATTCAAAAAATAAGTAAAGGTTGTGGATAAAATGGCAAATCTAGTATTAGAAAATATATCAAAAGTTTATGATAAGAATGTCTTAGCAGTCTCAAATTTCAATTTAGAAGTTGAAGACAAAGAATTTATTGTTTTTGTTGGCCCTTCAGGATGTGGGAAGTCTACTACATTACGCATGATTGCAGGTCTTGAAGATATTTCTTCCGGAGATTTTTATATTGATGGTAAGAGAATGAACGATGTGGCACCAAAAGAACGAGATATTGCAATGGTTTTCCAAAACTATGCATTATATCCGCATATGACTGTATATGAAAATATGGCGTTTGGATTAAAATTGCGTAAATTTCCGAAAGAAGAAATTAAAGAACGCGTACAAAACGCTGCAGAAATATTAGGTTTAGAAGCTTACTTGGATCGTAAACCGAAAGCATTATCAGGCGGTCAGCGTCAACGTGTAGCGCTTGGAAGAGCTATCGTTCGAGATGCAAAACTATTTTTAATGGATGAACCTTTATCAAATCTTGATTCCAAGTTACGTGTACAAATGCGTGCTGAAATTGCAAAACTACATCAACGCCTTAACACAACAACGATTTATGTTACTCATGATCAAACTGAGGCAATGACAATGGCTACTCGAATTGTCATTATGAAAGACGGACTAGTCCTACAAATTGGTACACCCAAAGAAGTATATGATAAACCTGATAACGTTTTTGTAGGTGGCTTCATAGGTTCACCTTCTATGAATTTCTTCAAAGGAAAATTGGTTTATGGTATGTTCGTAATTGGGAATACTTCACTAAAAGTTCCGGAATCACATCTAGCTTATTTAAAAGATCAAGGATATGATGGAAAAGAATTAATTTTAGGTATTCGACCTGAACATATTAGCAATGAAGCTTCAGATGGGCACCAGACTTTAAACTTGAAAGTAGATGTATCTGAACTTACGGGTGCTGAATTAATGGTGTATTCTAGCATCGAAGGTCAAGATTTTGTTGCTCGTTTAGACTCTAGTAACCCCGTTCAACCAGGGAATGAAATTGATCTATCGTTTAATTTAGAAAGAGGACATTTCTTTGACCGAGATAGCGAACTACGAATTAAGTAATTGATTACGAATGTTGGTTAAATCGTTTACTTTTGTGATACGAGAAGGCTCATGTTGAAAACGTTTAATATAAGTGCTAAGAGGGCTTAATATTAACGTTTTCATCATGTATAATATATTTATTGTGTTTTTGTGCAAACGTTTCCACAACCGAGATGATTAGGTAATCTAATTCAGATTTTGGGAAAGAAATTAATTAACCCGTCACATTTAATAGAACGACAATTACGTCAAGAAAATGTAAATGGACACGTAATTTGTGTTTGTTTAACTTTTACAAATGAAAGAGGTCGAGCCATGAAAAGAAACTGGTGGAAAGAGGCAATTGTCTACCAAGTGTATCCCCGTAGCTTTATGGATTCTAATGGAGACGGCATTGGTGATTTACAAGGAGTCATTTCAAAATTAGATTATTTAAAAGAATTAGGGATTGATGTCATATGGATTTGCCCGATGTACAAATCGCCAAATGATGACAATGGCTATGACATTAGTGATTATCAAGATATTATGGATGAGTTTGGCACGATGGCAGATTTCACGCAATTACTACAAGAAGTACATGTCCGTGGAATGAAGCTTATTATTGATTTGGTTATTAACCATACAAGTGACGAGCATCAGTGGTTCATCGAATCAAAATCATCAAAGAACAATCCGAAACGTGATTGGTACATTTGGCGTGATGGCAAAAATGGCAAAGAACCAAACAACTGGGAAAGTATTTTTAGTGGACCTGCGTGGCAATATGATGAGTTAACCGAACAATACTATTTGCACATTTTTTCGCAAAAACAACCAGATTTAAACTGGGAAAATACGGATGTGCGGACCGCGCTTTATGACATGATTAATTGGTGGCTAGATCAAGGTATTGATGGTTTCCGAGTCGATGCAATTAGTCATATTAAAAAAGATGAAAACTTTTCAGATATGCCCAATGAACAAGGATTACCTACCGTACTGGCATGGGATAAATTTATGAATGTCAACGGAATTCACCCTTTCTTGCAAGAGTTAAAGAAAGAAACATTTGCTAAATATGACATTATGACCGTAGGTGAGGCTAATGGAGTAGGGGTAGATGAAATTGATTTGTGGGTCGGTGAAGAGCATGGTTCATTTAATATGGTCTTCCAATTTGAACATCTCGGTTTGTGGGATGCAGAAAAGAAAACATCTCTCGATATTGTCGCGTTAAAAGAAGTATTATCTCGTTGGCAAAAAGGGCTTGAGAACAAGGGATGGAATGCATTATTTATTGAAAATCATGACAAAGCTCGCTCCGTATCGACATGGGGAAATGATAAAGACTATTGGTATGAGAGTGCTACGGCAATGGCTTCCATGTATTTCTTCATGCAAGGTACACCGTTCATTTACCAAGGACAAGAAATTGGTATGACCAATGTCAAATTTTCATCGATTGAAGATTACAATGATATTGCTACTAAGAATTTGTATGATGCAAAGCGCAGTGAAGGCGTCTCGCACGAAGACATAATGGGTATTATTTGGGCTTCAAGTCGAGATAACGCACGCACACCAATGCAGTGGTCGTCTGAAAAAAATGCTGGATTCTCTAGTGAATTACCTTGGATAGGCGTCAATCCAAACTTTGCAGAGATTAATGTAGAAGATCAGTTAAGGGATGATCATTCGATTTATCATTTTTATAAAAAAATGATCCAATTGAAAAAATCTCATGACGTCTTTACGTATGGTACGTATGATTTATTGCTTCCTTACCATCCAGAAATTTATGCGTATTCACGCACATTAGGTGACGATCAAGTCATCGTGTTGTCGAATTTATCTACAAAAAAGGTAGAGGTTTCACATGTTTCAGATATGCCTTTTGAGTATTCTAGATTGCTACTAGCAAATCTAGAAATTGTAAGTCATGATGCTAAGACGCATTTAGAACTTGCCCCATATGAAACAAGAATTTATCAAATGAAGTAATCTTATAGCAGAACCCTCCGAATCGCAATGTGATAGGAGGGTTCTGCTATTTCTAATAGAGGAAACTATTTGGTACTTCTATTGAGATGTACGTAAAAAGCGACTATCACGTAGTGTGCAGTCGCTTTTTAAACTTCAGTTAAAAGTGTTGCTTAAAATGTTGGTATTAAACAAATCCTGGCTTTTGTAGGATTTTAAAGATGTTTGTTTTGTAATCTTCTACACCTGGTTGGTCAAAGGGATTGATTTCCAATAGATAGGCACTATACGCACATGAAACCATATAGAAATACAACAAGAAGCCAATATTTTCTTCATTAAGTTCTTTAATGGTAAGCCCTATTTGTGGAACTTCACCAGATAAATGAGCACTTGAAGTCGCTTCATAACAAGCTAAGTTAAATTCATTTAACGTTAAACCACTTAAATAATTCAATTCATCTCCGTTATTTTCTGCAGTGAATACAGAGAGGTCAGTGGCTGTTTCTTCTATAATAAGGAACGATTCAAACAAGATGCGTTGTCCATCTTGAATGTATTGTCCAAGAGAATGTAAATCTGTAGAAAATGAAACGGATGCTGGGAATATACCTTTTTGTTCTTTTCCTTCACTTTCTCCAAATAATTGCTTCCACCATTCTTGCAAATACGCTAATTTCGGTTCAAATGTAGCTAAAATTTCAATTGAGTAGTTTTGATTATATAAATGATTACGAATTACAGCATATTGAATAGCTGCGTTTGAGTTCATGTCAAATTGTTGGAATGTTTTTTCTGCAGTAGATGCACCCTTAACTAAGTCTCGAATGGAATGGCCAGCAACAGCTATTGGCAGCAAGCCGACAGCTGTTAATACAGAATAGCGTCCACCGATGTCAGCTGGAACTTCAAATCGTTGATATCCTTTTTCTTTTGACAAACTTAGTAATGAACCTTTTTCAGCATCTGTTGTGACGATGATTCGCGATACTGCATCTTCACCATAGCGATCTTCCATATATTTTTGTAGGAACCTAAACGCAAGAGCGGGCTCTGTTGTTGTGCCAGATTTTGAAATCACATTTACTGTTACTTCTTTATCATTCAGATATTTCATGAGTTTGGCTAAATACTCTCCACTAACATGATGTCCTGCGTATATCACTTCTATTTCTGGTTTTGTATGAAAATGTGGAGTCAATGCTTCAATGACAGCCTTTGAACCTAAATAAGAGCCACCAATGCCGATGACAACAAGTACATCTGAATTTTGACGAATACGGTCTGCCGTTTGTTGGATCTCTTGAAGGAACGTCTCGTTCATACGACTTGCCCAATCATGCCATCCTAAATAGTCTGAGCCAACACCCGTTTTATTCTGCATATTGTTATGAATCACGTTTAGTTTTGCTTCAATTTCTGGGGATATTAATTGTTGATAATCGCCAGAGTAAGTTACTTTAATTGTCATGGAATTCTCCTTTAGTTTTAGTTTTTAATTCCTCTCTCTATTTTAACAGTTAAAAGGGGAGAGAGGTATCTAGACTATTAGTTAAGTTATTTTCTTGTATTCTTTGGTGGATTTCTAAAGGCGATAGAGTATCTCTAAATTCCAGATGCCATATAAAAGTTGGTGTTAAATTGCCAAGAACAACTGGTGGTATGTATGCAACTGGAAAGTCAGTTGCGAAGAAAAATCTTAAAGTTAGTGACGTAGTATTTTTCAATACCTCAGGTAAAGGCGTTTCTCATGCCGGAATTTATATTGGTAATGGGAAATTCGCACATTCTTCATCTAGTAAAGGCGTTTAGTAGCGAAAATTAACGATCCGTACTATTGGTGTTCAAAATATATGGGTGCAAAACGTGTTGCTAAAGTAACTCAGGTTGCAGTTAAAAAATAGAAGAACATTTCAGAAACACCTTATCGCAGATATGTGATAAGGTGATTTTTGGATTTCATTTAAATCAATAGAGATGCTTGAAATTGTCACGATATTTTTACAGTTTGGAAGAACGATCGTATTGTTTGATTTCATTATTTGTATTGTCATCGAAAGATATCGAAATGGGTATGGTAGATTAAAGAGTGGAACGTGATAAATCGACTGAATCATATATAATCTAACCGAGAAAGATTGTGGATACTTTTACTTCTATAATAGATTAATAAAAGGTACAGAAAAAAGAAGCGCTAGTATTTAACGCTTCTTTTTGTTTGGTTCAACTGGTTTTGAATCTATTTTATGAACATCATTTCTGAGTAAAAAGAATGCAACGATACCTGATACAATAGACCCGCCAGCTGCGATTATTATTCGTGTATCAAAGGGGACTTGAGAGTGATATTTATTTAAGATCCACATTGCAAGTATGGCGACGATTAACATGATGGGAATGATAAAGCTAAAGCGTTTCATAATAAGTACTTCCTTTTTTCTTTTATTTTACCATAAGTCCGTATCGTTCTCGCATTTCTTTATGGCTAACTCCGAAACCCAGCTCTCAGGCTACATTTCAGACTCCAAAAATGGTTTAGAGGATAAATGAGCTGCTCCACTTTTCAGGCTACCTAGCTTTAATGGCCAGCCCACACCTAAGCTTCTTCCAGCGCCGGTGACGGTCTACCAGGCCCTTTCCGCTTTAAGGTTTGTCTAGCTCGAAGCCCAGTTCTCACCTAAGCTTCAGAAACTCATTCGAAAACGAGTTTTCGATTCGCTTCTTCCAGCGCCGGTGATGTGCTAACAGGCTCTTTCGGCTTTAAGTGCTACCAGAGGATTTCCCATTTTCTTTTTTCAGCGACTGCTCTTAGGCGTGATTCGGGACGGACTGCTACTGGGTTTCCGACGAGCTCAAGTACAGTTATATCTGAAATACTGTCTCCATATGCTGAACTGTTTTTCCAGTCGATATCTAGTCCTTGTAATGCTTTTTCAATCATTTCATTTTTGCGTTCACCTTGAATATGGTAAAGGGCTTTGTTGGTGTCTATTTTGCCATTACTCATTGGTATTTCTGTCCCAATTACGTTATGAATGGCGAAGTCGCGCGTTACTTCGTTAAGCATAGGCGTGAATGCACCGGATACGAGTAGGACATGATCTCCTTCAATCAGATGCTTTTGTAAGCGATCGACGACTGATAGATTAAGTTCGTTGCGCATTTCTTTTGACATGTCTTCAAAATATGTTTCTATTTCTTGTTGATGCAAACCTTTTAAGGCATCTAAATAGAGTTGCATCGATTTGGCTTTCATTTTGTTTTCAGGGTATATTTTCATTTTATATGCAAGATAAGGTTTCATGAGTGCTCGATAAAAAGGTTGATATTTAGATGAATGGATAGGGTGTTGCTTTAGATAATTCATCATCAGTTTATAGGTTTCTTGTGGATACAGTGTTCCGTCAAAGTCAAAAATAGCTACGCGCATTAGTAATCACTCCTGTTCTGATGTTTTTAGTTTATCACGAATTGATGAGTAGTAACCTAGGTATGCCTATGGGAAGCTACAAAAATACGTGAAACTCTGTAACGGCACAACTGTGACGTATCTGACAGGAGATGTAAATTCATATTGAGTGAATTCAACAGCAAAAGAGCGACCGTTTTTTAAACGGCCGCTGCATTTTGTTAAAGGGGTATATGTTTTTGTCAATTAACCAAATTAGGCTTTGGTGTAGTTGTTTTCGAGTTCTGCTTTTAAGGCTATCGCTAGTTGCAACATGCCATATTTACCGGCTATTTTTTCGGCATCGGCATTGTAGTTAGTGTTGGTGTTAACGTCGTACGTGTAGATTTCACCGTTTGAGTCACGAATGAATTCGATACCGGCTACTTTAATTTGGTTTTGTTTAAGGAATTGCTCATACTTTTCAATGATGGCTTCATTAAAGTTTTCGATGATTTGAAATTTCGGTTGTTCTAAATTTGATTCCGTTTCACCAACTGGACAGAACATGTCGTCAATTTGGCAAGCATCTGCAGGGCATAGTTCAAAGCCTTCTGAAGTGTCGACTTTTACTGCGTATTGGAATTTTCCATTAATGAATTCACAACGTGTAATGTAGGGTTGTGGTGCTTGGATATACTGTTGAATCAAAGTGATTCCATCGACAGGTTCTTCAAAAGTTGAACCTTCAATATATGTTCTTAAGCTTTCAATTGTGTGAAAGAGTTGAACTCCAAGACCTTTGCCAGCACGGTTGTGTTTGGTAATAAAGGAGGTTTCTCCTAATTCTTGCGCAGCTTTAATAATTTGTTCTTTGCCGACAGCAGCAATGGTTTTCGGAGTCTTGATTCCAGCAGCCTCTAGAGCGGTGTACTGAAGAACTTTGCTCAGTTCGAGTCTTAGAGCATTGCTACCGTTAAAAATAGTACGGTCATGATGCTCAAGCCACGCTAATACGGCGGAAGTGAGTTCGGGTGCGTAGCGATGATTTCGCGTATGGGAAGAGGCACTCATGCGATTATAGAAAATTCCTTCAGGTGGAGCCTCAGTAAGATTGACGATACCTTGATCGAGATGCCATTCTTCATAAGGAACCTTTAGTTCTTCAAGTCTTCTTGTTAAATGGACGGTCCATTCACTGTTTTCATGAAGTATATAAACTTTAGTCATATGATTGTCCTCCTATTTATCTTTAATTAATCCTATAGGATAACTAGACTATTGGTCAACTATAGAGATTGTGAACTTCGTGGCAGTTGGCTTGCCAACTGCCACGAAATTAGAGGGAAAGGGAATGTCTTCATTACGCTTGTGGATATCTAGAATTCAAGGTGATTTATTTCGTATTTAATCAGTTGTGTATATCTAGAAATTCATTAGTGTTTATCTGAAATTCGCGTCCTATATCAACTGTTCGCGTAAAGTAGGGGAGAGAGGGGAAGGTGGGTGTTACGCACAATTAATGCAAGATGATTACCTGCCTGATAGAAAGGAAGCGATGTGAAAGATTCACATCGCTAGCTAGTCTCTGTAATTCTTTAGGTTATGTGCATGTGCTTTGCGTGCTAGGAGATTATGAAACCCTAGTCAATCTATCTATAATCCTGTATGTGTATTAGCCACGTTTTAAAGTGGGTGGAATTTCTTCAGGATCCACCATTATTTCAATTACAGTTGGTCCATTGTAGGTCTTTGCAAAGACAAGTGCTTCTTCGATTTGTTGTGCTGTAAAGCAACGGAATGCTGCTGCACCAAGTGATTCTCCAAATAGACTCAAGTTTGCAGGAGCTTCATAAACTGTACCCACTGAGCGTCCCAAGTTGTAGCGCATTCCTTTATCAACCATGTCGAGACGACCATTGTTGAAGACGATAAATGGAATTTGTAAGTCATGACATACGGCAGCAGAAATTTCTGCACCATGCATCATCATACAACCGTCCCCTGTTAAGCAGGCAATGTCTTGCTGAGGGTTTGCAAATTTTGCCCCAATTGCGTATCCAATTGCATGCCCCATTGTACCAAAAATATCGTCCGAAAAAAATGTGCCTGGTTGTTGAATATCGAAATGTTGGATTGCGTAAAAAGTATGACTGCCATCGTCTCCAAACAGAATTGTCTCTGCTGGTAAGTGTTTGGTCATTAAGTTAACTGCAGTAACGGCTGACAGTTTTTCATCAGTTGAAGGTAGAACGTTTATTATTTCTTTCTCTACGAATATAGTTGCTGCTGCGATTTCAAGTAAAGCTGGGTCAAGAATCGCTTGTATATTAACTTTTGCGTCTCCAATGACCGACAATGTTGGAACTGGTATTGATTTACCTACAAACGTAGATTCAATGTCAAATTGAATGACTTGTTTTGGATACATAGCTTTTGTAAATCCAGGTAAAGTCATGTCGGTAAGTTTAGTGCCGATGACAATTAATAAATCGACATCACCATTCATATAGTCACTTGCGGCTTGCGTTCCACCTAAACCAAATGGTCCTAGGTAACCGGGATGATCACTGCAAATCGTGCCTTTTCCACCAGGTGTCGTGATGACTGGCAGATTATATTGAAGCGATAGATTCTTTACTTCTTCATATGCCCGTGAAATATGTACACCTTTTCCAAGGAAAAGGAGAGGTTTTTTTGCTTGTTCAAGTAAGAATTTCACTTCATTCATGTAAGGTGATACGTGTTGTTGTAGGTTCGGTAAAGACAGTGTGAATGGTTCGATTTCTTGCATAAGTACATCTGCAGGGATAGATAAATGAACGGGTCCTTTACGTCCGGTTAATGCATGTTCAAGTGCGTGTTGGAAGTACATCTGAAATTGGTCACCACGCTCGACTCTCGCACTAAATAGGGTAACGGGTTCGAACATTTTGACCAGATCTGTTCCAAAGATACTGGAATCTTGACCCATTGCGCGCCCCGATTCTTTGACAGATGGATGACCTGTAATGAAAAGGACGGGCAAGTGAAAGGCCTTTGCTTGTCCAGCCGCTGTCAGCAAGTTTGTGCCGCCAGGTCCTGATGTGCCGATTGCAACCCCGAGTGAATGGTTTTGTCGTGAATAACCACCTGCCATAAAGCCAGCACCAGATTCGTGTCTGCTTAATACGAACTCAAGGTCGCTCTTTTCCATCGCAAGGAGAAGTGGAACGACGGCTTTACCAGGGATTCCGAATGCGTGGGTAACTTGAAATGATTTTAAATGTTGGACCAGAAGTGAAGCGACTGTTTTCATAGTTGAATGACACCTCTAGAAGAATTTAGTATATATTTTCTTTCAATATCGATTGCAGGTAAAGGTTTACTGAAATAGAACCCTTGTATTTCATCACAATTTAAGTTGCGCAGATAGAGAAGCTGTTCCTCATTTTCTACGCCCTCTGCAATGACTTTTAAATTGAGGGCGTGAGCAATTGAAATGATTGTGCCTACAATTTTCGCATCTTTTGGTCCATTAATCATGTCATGAATAAAGCTGCGGTCAATTTTCAAGCGGTGAATATGGAAATTCTTTAAATAGTTTAGTGAACTGAAACCTTTACCAAAGTCATCAATGGCAATTTGTATTCCGAGTTCACTTAATTCTTCTAAAATAGAGGTAGAGCGAATAACATCCATTGTCATGGATTCGGTGATTTCAAGTTCCAAGCAATTTGGTGTAAGTCCAGTATCGAGCAATACTTGTTTTACTTTATCAACGAGACGTTGTTTTAAAAATTCTTGTGGAGATAAATTGATGGAAATTTTAAGTGATGTCAACCCTTGGTCATGCCAAGTTTTCATTTGCCTACAACCTTGATAAAGGACCCATTCGCCTAAATTGACCATTAAACCCATTTCTTCAGCAATAGGAATGAAATCAGCTGGTGGAATAAGCCCAAGTTGGGGATGATTCCACCGTAGTAAAGCCTCCATTCCAACAATTTGATTGGTTTGTAAATCGATTTGTGGTTGATAATGAAGCACAAGGTCATCGTTTTTAATAGCTAATTCGAGCTCCGTTTCAAGAGTCAGCTTTTTCATCGACTCTTCATTCATGCCTGAATCGTAGAAACAATAGCCATTTTTACCTCGTTCTTTTGCGCGATACATGGCATTATCAGCATGTGAGAAAAGAGTAGTAACATCTGAACCGTCATTCGGGTAAATGGCGATGCCGATACTCGTGCTTATATGAAATTCAAGACTTTGAATGACAAAAGGTTTACGAACAATTTCAATAATGTCATCAGCTATATTTTTTAGGTCATCGAATGTTTGGCTCGCAGTTAAGACAATTGTAAATTCATCACCTCCCATACGAAATAGCTTGCCTTTATTGAGTAAATAATCATTTAATCGTTGTGCAATTTCCACAAGTAACGTATCACCTTTTGAGTGACCAAGTGTATCGTTTATTAACTTAAAGCGATCGAGGTCTAGCAAGAAAACTGCCAGCATATTTTCATGTGATTGAGATGATTCGAGAATGCTATTTACATACATTTGGAAATAGCGTCTGTTGGGAAGGCCGGTTAGTTCATCATGATGCGCGTGATGTTTCATAAGAAGTTGGTTTTCATAGCGTTCTGTGATGTCACGGAAGCTACCTACTGTACCAATAAAATGTTTATTCTCACTGTAAATCGGTCTACCATCGAACAAACAAATGGTTTCTTTTGAGGAATCTATATTATTGAATATAACTTCTAAATCAGAGAATCTATCTTTTGTTTTAATAATTTTTTGTATCCAATCACCAACAATTGCTAAATCTTGCGCAGGTTGATTGAGAACGTTTTTTCGTTTTAAGCCAGTCAATTTTTCAGCATATGGATTAAACTCCATTATGCGTCCATCTTGATCTGTTAAAATCATAGCAGTTTGCGCTGATTCAGTTAACACTTGGTTTAATACATTCAAGTCTTTATTTTGTTCTCGCAGTTGGATTTCACGTTCAATACTATTACCAACAATAGAAAGTAATGAAAGTAGCAATGGATCTTGGAAGTTTAAAGCAGTCATGATTGAAACTGTCCCAAATGTTCCATCGGTACGATGATTTTTAAATGGTACGGAATAACAAGCGGATTGACTAAGAAAATCATGATAATGTTGAGGGCCAATTACTTCAACTGGTTTGTTATGGTCGAGTGCTAGACTAATACAGTTTGTTCCATTGTAACTCTCTGTAAATTGCACGCCGGTTCTAAACCCAAACTGTTTAATGACATCTTTAATCGTACTGTCACCTTCAATATACGTAACAATGCCTTGATTATCGGTCACCACGATTAGAAGGGGGGTGCCTTTCACCATATTTAAAAATTCAGGAATAAAAAATTCAACCACTTTTAATGTTTCAAGAGTTTCTCGTTGAATATGTTGCAGTTGCTCTTGGCTAATTTGAATAGATTCTGGAACAATTGTTGGATCTAATCCTAATGATCTACATCTTTGGTTTGATTCTTCAATGAGTCTTAAATTTTCTTGGTATGAGTCAATGTTAGTTGGCATCTGAATCACCTCTCTATACTTATTTTTCGTGTAATTCCGAGTACATTAGACAATTAACTTCAAGATTCACCAATTTCTATAAAAATATCTACTATTATTATAGTCCAAAAGGAGGGAATTCACCTGTCTTATACTGGATAAATACATATTGTTTCAAGAAAAACTTTTAATTTAAGTAATTATTATTAATTAATGTCATATAATTTCCGTTTTCGTTGCACACAGACGAAGGTGTTTGGGAAAGATTAAGTGACTTCTTTATTTTTATCGTGAGAGAATGCTCAGTTGGAAAATTTGTGGTCCAAGTTGGAATAGAGAAATATTGGAATTTGTAACGAAGGATGTCGACAACAGAAAACGATTTTGGAGGTAACCAAAATCCAAGTATGGTTTTAAAGTATGTAAAAAGGCAACCGAAGTGGTAACTTCGGTTGCCTTTTTACTATAGATATGCTTGTTTTGATTATTTCCAAGAGTCTTTGTAGTTTAATAGTTCTTCTAATGAGACGAATGTTGGGATTGAGCTACCTTTGTACTTTTCAATGATGAATTCTTCTACTTCTTTTGAATGGTAGATTTCCACGAGTTTTTGTAGTTCTGGACGGTCAGAGTCACCAGTTTTTACTGCAATAATATTGATGTATGGTTTAGCAGTTGCGCTTTCGTGAAAGAGCGCTTCTTTTAATTCTAAGTCGGCTTCTATTGCAAAGTTGTTGTTTATGATTGAAGCATCGACGTCGTCAAGGAAACGTGGTGTGTTGCCAGCAGCGACTGCTTCGATTTTTAAATTTTTCGGGTTGTCTTTAATTTTGTCCATTGCGCCAATTCCTACGAAGTCATCTGTTAATGTGATTAAACCAGCTTCTTGCATAAGGAGTAAAGCACGACCGAAGTTTGTTCCTTCGTTTGGTAAAGCAATTGTTGCGCCGTCTGGAAGATCTTCAAGTGTTTTGTGCTTTTTTGAATGAATGGCCATTGGTGCTATTACTGTTGAACCAATTGCTTCTAAATCTAAACTTTGAGCTGTTTTAAATTCGTCAAAGTAAGAGATAGTTTGGAATGCATTTGCGTCGAGTTCGCCTTCATCTAATGCGATGTTTGGTTGAACGTAATCGTTAAATGTAACAAGTTCAATATCCAAACCTTGGTCTTTTGAAATATCTACGATGTAATCCCATGTACGTGTGTCGCCGCCACTTACGCCGACTTTTACTTTAGTTAAGCCTTCTTCAGCGTTAGCTTCTTCTTTATTGCCACAAGCTGCAAGTAATCCTAGTGTTAAAACTAATAGTATCAATATAAATTTTTTCATTTTTTCCTACCTCCAATAGTTATCTTCTTCTTATTTTTTTTGAAACCATGTTTCCACCTGATTGTAGTAATTGAACGATGATGACGAGTGCCGCAACAGTGACAAACATGGTCATGGTGTCAAAGCGCTGGTATCCATAGGTCAATGCTAAGTCACCAACACCACCAGCTCCAACGGCTCCGGCCATTGCAGATGCTCCAACTAAGCCAATGGTTGCAGTAGTAAAGGTTAGGATTAGTGAGCTCAATCCTTCTGGTATTAAAAATTTAAAGATGATTTGAGGAACTGTTGCACCCATAGACTGAGCGGCTTCAATAATTCCTTTATCGACTTCAAGTAGTGAATTTTCGACGAGTCGAGCAATGTACGGTGCTGCATAAAAGACGAGTGGTACGATTGCTGCGGTCGTCCCAATGGCTGATCCAACAATAAATCTAGTTAGTGGAATAATTGCGACGAGTAGAATGATGAATGGGACGGAACGCAAAATGTTGATAATAGGATTTAAGATATTGAAAATCCATTTGTTTTCTAAGATATGTCCTTTTCGTGTGATGACGAGCAATATACCTAGTGGCAAACCGATAAGTGCTGAGAAAAGAAGTGATATCGCGACCATGTAAAGTGTGTCGCCAAAAGCAACCAGTAGTTGCTCTGCTGTAATTTCCATTCCCCATAATGTGTTACTCATGTAGGTTCACCTCCTGAACGATAAACCCTTCGTCTCTGATGTATATTAATGCTTCTTGAATCTCGTTTTGATCACCGGTAACTTCAATAATTAAGTTACCAAATGGCGTTTCTTGAATTTCCGAAATATTTGCTGAGAGAACACTTAAGTGCACATCGTATTTCTTCGCAACTGTCGATAACAATGGTTTACTCGAGGTGCTGCCAACAAAGTTTATTTTCCAAATAATCGGATGCTTGTTGGAACTGAGCGCATCGCTGCGAACGCTTTGTGGAATCTCATCATGAATCACCGTACGAACGAAATTTTTAGCAATTTCAGTTTTAGGTGATGCGAAGATATCAAATACCGAACCTTGCTCAACCACGAGGCCACCTTCCATTACGGCCACTTTGTTACAAATTTCTCGTATCACTGACATTTCATGAGTAATGAGAAGGATTGTGATGTTGTATTGTTTGTTAACTTTTTTAAGAAGTTGCAATACAGCACTTGTTGTTTGTGGATCGAGTGCTGAAGTTGCTTCATCACATAGTAAAATGGATGGGTTTGTAGCAAGTGCTCGGGCGATACCGATCCGCTGTTTTTGACCTCCCGATAATTGTTCAGGGTAGTTTTTTGCTTTATCATCTAAACCAACAAATTCGAGTAGTTCTTCTACACGTGTTTTAATTTCTGGTTTAGATGTACCCGATAACTCGAGAGGGATAGCAACGTTGTCAAATACAGTTTTGGAATTGAGAAGGTTAAAATGTTGAAAAATCATACCGATTTTTTTCTTCTCTGCTCGTAGTTGCTTTGGTTTAAGTTGCGTTAGTGGTTGCCCGTTAACGAGAACTTGACCAGTTGATGGTCGCTCGAGTAGGTTAACTAGTCGAATGAGTGTGCTTTTTCCGGCACCACTGTAGCCAACAACTCCAAAAATGTCTCCCTTTTCAACAGTTAGGTCAATGCCTTTTAACGCTTCAACCGTTTGCTTTTTAGTTTGAAATGATTTTGTTACTTGTTGAAATTCAATCACATGTGTCGCCCCTTTCTTGGTGAAATTCGTTAACTTTGAGTAGGGAGGGAGAAGGCAATAAAAAATGCCCCTTCTGTCGTTAGACAGAAGGGGCATACGAATGCGAAATAAAATGCGGACACAAATCCACAGGAAATTAGCTCGAATACTCCTTCTTATCTATCGAACAAATAATTGTTCGCTGGAATTAGCACAGTATTTTCACGTAAAGTAAAAACCCGCTGCTGAGGTATCATAGGGCCAGGCCCTCCACATCTCTTGATAAGAATTAACGCATATTTAATTATGTTGTTTACTATAACTTCATTGTATTAGCTTGTCAACTGGATGATTAGTAATCGGTATAGATAGATTTCATTAGAGGTAAGACCATATAAAACTAAAAAGAAAGTCCGATTTTCAATAGAGAAATACTGGAAGTTGAACTGTGTCATCTGAACATAATTGCTAAAAGTAAGTATAGAGAGTAAAAGGTCTGCCGTATTTAACAACGGCCGTCTTTCTTCTATATAAAGGGCAGAACATTCTTCTATTCTTCAAATATAAGCTTGTAATTAACGTTAACGTAAATGATAAAATAATTTAAAACATGCGAGTAAAGGAGGAGTTAGTGTGAAGAGTATTGCCGATGTGGCGAGAGAGTTTGGGGTAACTACTAGAACGATTCGTTATTATGAGGAGCTTGGCTTGTTAAACCCTAAGCGGACAGAAAGCAATATTCGTGTCTTTAAACCATCTGATTGTGCAAAGTTAAAGTTAATTGTTCGTGGCAAGCAATATGGATTTAATTTGGAGGAAATCAAAGAAATGGTATTGTTATTTGATCAAGATCGAACGGGTGTAAGACAGCTAGAGCGAACTATTGAATACGGAAATAAACGGTTAGCTGAAATTGCTGTTAAGATTCACGATTTACAAGAGATGAAGTCAGAAATAGAGTTGCTGCATCATCAATTTTCGGAAAAACTATTAAACATAAAGGGGAATAGACAATGAACTTATCTAATGAGGCTTCCGATTATGCACATCAACGAGATGCATTCGGTCATAAACTTATAGCTTTTCCAATGGTGCAAGATACGTTAGGAAAATTAACTGCAAAAATGGAAGTTGAACTTGCGACTGTCTTTGATTTAATTACGTTATATGACCGTGTGGTTGCCAAAGAAGCATGTGAAGAAGAACTAATATTGAATCGATTATTTATTGCAATCATGAAAAAAGAATCAGCTGAACAAGCGATATATTTTTCCCATGAAGCTATTGAAATGCATGGAGGAAATGGTTACATCGAAGATTTTGTGACCCCACGATTGCTAAGAGATGCACAAGTGTTAACCGTGTGGGAAGGTACTGCAAACATATTAGGTTTAGAGTTTGTAAGATTAGTAAGAAAATTTAATGCACATACATTATTTATATCATCAATGAAATTACGACTCGAAAAAGTATCAAAGAGTACTTTAAAACCAATAGTTGTAAAAGTATTGGATGAATTACAAATTGACCTAAATATATTTACTTCTTTAGAAGAAGACATGCAAAAGTTTGAAGCTAAAGCAATGGCTCAGCGGATGGCTGTCGTTTATGAAAGTGTTATAGCGCTTGAAATGGCTGAGGTAACTGGAGAACATATGGCTCTTTTAGCTGATATTTACTTGGAAACGTCCTGGGGTTTGCGAAAACTCGGGGATCCCATGAAAACTTGTCAATTATTTAAGTAAATATATTAGAAGATTCACTTTAAATTCTAAAAGTAAAATATTCGGTATATAGTAGACTACAATAATATCAAATTAATGGAAGTAAAGATTAGTTTTAATTGTGAAATAACCAAAAGAAGGCTACCACAAATTCCCTTTTTGTGAGAGGATTAGTTCACATAATAAAGATGGGGGTGCCTATAGCGATGCTATTTCCAATATTATTAATTTTACTTATCATTGGATCGGCTGTATTGAAATCTCCAAAAGTGAAAGGTTTTTTGGGGGAATTAAGTGTAAGAATCATATTAAAGAAGTTGAAAAAAGAAGAGTTTGAAGTTCTTCATAACATTATGTTGGAGAAAGATGGGAAGACTACTCAAATTGATCATGTAATCATAGGACGGACAGGAATATTTGTTGTGGAAACGAAGAACTATAAAGGATGGATTTTTGGTTCAGAACATAGCAAGTTTTGGACACAAACCATATTCAAGAGTAAAAAGAGGTTTCAAAATCCAATTCACCAAAATTATGGTCACATCAAGTTTTTGGAACACCATCTACAAGATTATTCTGGACCATTCTTTTCAATCGTTGCATTTAGCAAGAGAGGAACGCTTAAGAAAATTGATATTATATCTGAGGATATCCACGTGGTACATTCACAACAATTGCCGAGGGTAATAAACTCGAAAACAGTAGTGGGCATGTCAACTGATTCTGTTCATAGAGTGGCTGAAATGATTCGAAACGCAAATTGTATGAATAAAGAATTAGCAAAAAAACATGTGCAAACGATAAAACAAGAGAGAAAAATTAAAGATGACAAATTAGAGCAAAACATGTGCCCTAAATGTGATAATGAACTAATTGAGAAATCAGGAAAGAATGGCAAGTTTACTAGTTGTAGTCAATATCCAAAATGTAGGTATACCATTTAAAGAGTGGTATACCTTTTTAATTGGATGGAAATATAATAATCTGAAAAATAAAATGTTTAAAAAATGAAGAATGCGGATATTATATTACAATACATATAAAAGACTAGCTCTGATAAGTATAAACGCAGATTCATAATTTAAGGGGAGTTTAATAAATGGTGAATTCAATTTCACAAATTAAAATAAATAGTGATGAATTTAATTGGAAGAATAAAGAAGGAGTATTGAACTTCAATGATGAGCCTTCTATCATTGTGTGGAATAAAACTCTTGAGATCTTAATAAAGACATTAGATGAAGTTGCAGGTATAGAGAAAAGTAATGAAGTTCTTGAAATCTTTGGTTATCGTTTAGGCTATCTGGTCAGCCAATCCTATGCAGGGCGAAGTGATTTAGAAAATATCTTAATTGAATTCAGCGATTTTCACCGCAATGCAGGGTGGGGCAATGTTAAAATTACCATGTTTTCTAAACAAGAAAAACGGATTGAGTTGGAATTACACAATAGTTGGGAAGACCATGTGTTTAAGTCGCTTAATAAAGAACAAAAATGCATTATCTTACCAATTTTTTGGGTAGGTTTTATGAGTGCTTTGATGAAAGAAAATATGAGTTGTTCAATTTCGAAGAATACTAAAAATGGGATAGAATTTAACGAACTTCAAATTTTCGTGAAAGACTAGAGTTTATTTTTGACACCGAAATAAGATGAGAAGATAGATTTTTTTAGTCTATACCACTATTCACCAATATAATTATTTAATCTTTATGTTATAAGTTTGTTCATTTAGGAGAGAACAACAAAGACATGAATTTTAAATGGAGAGGTGGATGTAAAATGAATGAAACACATGACGAAAAGCAACCTAAGAACCAACCTGTAAATGCTCAAATTCAACAACCAGAAAAGTTAAGCAAGGAAGAAAAAGAAATTCTTCAAGTACGTGATGGTCAACATAATCATAATGTAGATGAACGTGGCGGATTTTAGTTGCTGGTCATGAATAGAGAGGAAAACCACTACTGCTACTAATAGAAGCCACTAAAAAACCTACGTTTTTAAAATTGTAAGTGTGTATAAATTGAAAAAGGTAACATTTCGTTAGATTTTGAACGAAATGTTACCTTTTTCTTTCGTATTACTTACTCTGCATACTTCAGTAAGGCCATAATTCGTATGGGTTTACAGCAAATATTGCCATGGCTCCTTACATCTGCACAACGATATCGTAAATCGCCATAAATGCGCTAAGATTTAAAGATTCTTGATTGGAACTCATCGGGACACCCCCTGAAATTAGTATTATTAACAACAAAACAAGCAATCTTTTCCTCTAAAATTGAGGGAAGAATTGCTTGTTAGATTGAAAAGCTAGGGGGACATTCTGTTAGATTTTGAACAGAAAAAGGAACCTCCCCTTTTTAAAATGAAAGAAAATATTTGTACAATTGATTGAAGTGGAAGGCGGCGACTCCCGCGGGAAGAGCGAGACAGACGAGCCCCGCAGGAGCAAGGGTTTTCTAGCGGACGAGGAGGCTTGGCGATCGCCCCGCGGAACGCGTCCGTCTGGAACTGAAATCGCCTATACTACCATAAGCTAAGTCAGTGGCCACAAATGGGGTTGTGGTTTTTTATTTAATTGAAATTAATACAAAAGTCATACAGTCCATGTTAGATAATATATGGAAAATATAAGTAAGTAAAACTTTTCACATTATGTGGAAGGTTTTTTTCGTTTTTCTAGTGCGCCAAAGAGATATATCTTGTATTCACGGGTTTATACCTGGAATTCATAAATAATTATCTATTATTCACGTAATATACTTAACTTAAACGTGCAAGAATGGTGTCATTTGTAGTGGATGATATATACATAAGGAAAACTTGTGATATGGATACAATTACCTTTGCCCCTAATTGGTGCTTAATGTGTATATTCCTCTACCTTAAGTGTTTATTCTGTTTATTTAACGCTTAATAGTAAGCCTTTTCATTTTTACGTCCAAAATGTTTCGATAATTATGTATAATTAGACTTGTTGAAATTTTTATATACGAAAAAGGGAGGAAATTATAAATGAAAACAAAATTAGTAAAAGGCTTAGCTACGGTACTACTTGCAAGTGTAGTTTTAGCAGCATGTGGTGCAGATGAGGGCGAAAAAACTTCGGAAGGTAATGGTTCTGAAGGTCTAGATTCCAATTTAGTAACGATTGCAACTGGTGGAGCTTCGGGTCCATATAACATTATTGGAACAGCTTTAGGAGAACTATACTCAAGTGAGTTAGGAGTTAACTCAAAAACACAAACTACTGGTGCCTCTGTAGAAAATATTAATTTGATCAAGCAAGAGAAAATTGAAATGGCATTTGTTATGAGTGACGTATTAAGTGAAGCGGTTGACGGTGAAGGAAACTTTGATGAAAAAGTTGAAAATGTTTCTCAAATTGCATCCCTTTATCCAAACTACGTTCAAATTGTGACAACTAAAAAAACAGGCATTAACTCGTTTGGGGATTTAAAAGGTAAGCGTATTGCAGTTGGTGCACAAAACTCTGGTGTTGAAGTAAATGCACGTAATTTACTAGAAGGCCACGGAATTACTTATGACGATGTCGAAGTAGATTACTTAGGATATGCAGAAGCAGCGGATGCTTTAAAATCTGGTAAAATAGATGCAGCATTCTTAACAAGCGGTATACCAAATGCTTCACTCATGGAGCTTGAACAAGGTTTAGATATGATGCTAGTACCTGTAGATCCTGAGAAAATCAAGGAAATTGCACAAGATCAAACGTATTTCGTAGCTCTTGATATTCCTGCTGGAACTTACGGAAATGAAGAAGCCATTCCAACTGCAGCAATAATGAATGCTTTAGTTGTACGTTCTGATATGAGTGATGATGATGTGTATAAACTAACTAAATCATTCTTTGAAGGTCTTGAAGATTTAACAAATGCCCATCAAGCGGCTTCAGATATTTCATTAGAAGCAGCGCAAGAAGGCATGGTAGCCCCAGTACATCCAGGTGCACAAAGGTACTATGACGAACAATAAAAGGAAACTGAGGGGTCCATTTTTATTGGTGCTCCTCTTCTTTTTATTAATATTTGTAGTATTCCCACTACGATTTGTTGAAATTACACTTCCTAATTCCACGCTCTTTATTTATGAAAAGACCTTTGATGTTCAGTGGATTCATTCGGTTGAAAAAGAAGAATGGATCGAATCATATAGAGTTAATAGTGACAAATTCATATTAACTAGTACAGCTTTTAAAACATTTGGTGCTGGTGTTCCAAGTGATGGATTAGTAGAAATACGAGACGATGGTTTTGTTCACATGAACATTAATCGGGAAATGGATGACATTTTACTCGTTGTTTCGGATTTAGTGAAAACAACTATTTACTTTGATACTAAAGAAATTCTTTTATATGAACTTGTCGATGATTACGAAGAAGTTCTTCTGGAGAGTAAATTGCTCCCTTGGTGGAATATTTTAAAATGAAAAGAAAAAGAGGTGTACGGCATGGGTTTAGAACCAAAAGCAGCAAATACAGCTGATCCGGCTATAGATGGACAAAAAGTTTTAGAGAAATTCGACCGGGAATCTGTTGTACGTCAAATCACGAATAAACGTATTACGTGGTTTATTACTGCGATGGCTATTGCTTATTCCCTTTTCCATTTGTACATCACATATAATCCAATGCCTGAACTACAAGCTCGTTCCATTCATGTGGCCATTGGAATTGCACTCGTGTTCTTAATTTATCCTGCTCATAAAAAGCAAGATAGGACCAAAGTAGCTTGGTATGACTGGATATTATTTGCAGCATCCATCGCTTCAACAGCCTATTTATTGAAAGAGTACACAGCAATTATGACCACACGTGGTGGTATTCCAAATACAGCGGATATTGTTATGTCTATCATTACAGTTATTCTAGTGCTCGAAGCAGCTAGACGGATTACTGGGCTCATTCTGCCTGTACTCGCATTAGTGTTCTTGGGTTACACATTCGTCAGTCATTTAAGTTGGATGCCTTCACGCTTGATGACTCGTCAATATGATTTAGCTGATATTTTTGGGCAAATGTATTTGAAAACGGAAGGATTATTTTCAAGTGCAATCGGTGCTTCCGTTACATTCATTTTCCTTTTCATTTTGTTCGGAGCATTCTTGTCCAAATCTGGAATGGGTCAATTGTTTAATGATTTATCATTAGCGTTAGCGGGTGCTCAAAGAGGAGGACCTGCTAAGGTTGCCGTAATTTCTAGCGGATTTATGGGAAGTATTAACGGGGCAGCAGTAGCCAATGTTGTAGGTACTGGGGCTTTTACCATACCGTTAATGAAGAAAATTGGGTACTCGAAAAACTTTGCTGGAGCGGTTGAAGCAAGTGCTTCTATCGGTGGGCAAATTTTGCCTCCAATCATGGGTGCGAGTGCGTTCATTATGGCTGAAACCACAGGTGTTAGCTATGGCTCTATTGCTTTAGCAGCATTGTTACCAGCATTGCTTTATTTCTTAGGTGTTATTGCACAAGTTCATTATCGAGCGGGACGTGATAATTTACAAGGTGTGCCAAAAGCTGATTTACCTAAATTAAAAGAAGTATTAAAAGCACGAGGACACTTATTGTTGCCGATTTTTGGACTCGTGTACTTCTTATATATATCAATGCCAATCGGGTATGCCGCGTTTTATACCATTCTATTAACGATTCTTGTTAGTTTGATTAGAAAAGAAACTCGTATGTATCCACGCGATATTTTAGATGCATTAGCTGACGGCGCAAGACAATCGCTCTCTGTAATGACTGCCTGTGCGGTTGTTGGAATCATCATTGGAGTTGTTACTTTAACAAGTTTTGGAACGGTGATGACTTCATCTATCACAAGCTTAGGTGCGGGTTCGCTATTCTTAACGCTATTCTTCACGATGATTGCTTCAATGATTTTAGGAATGGGTTTACCTTCAATCCCTGCATACATCATTACAGCAACCATGGCAGCTCCAGCCTTAGCTGCTTTTGATATTCCAATATTAGTTGCTCATTTGTTTGTTTTCTACTTTGGTATTTTCGCTAATATTACACCACCAGTCGCGTTAGCTGCATTTGCAGGAGCTGGAATATCAGGTGGAGATCCTATGAAAACTGGCTTCCAGGCGTTGAAATTGTCGATAGCCGGATTTATCATTCCCTATTTATTTGTTTATAATCCAGCCATGTTGATGATTGATACTACTGGTGTTGCAACAAATGCTAAAGAGTTCCCCTTGCCTGAAATTAGTGCAATTATATTGATTGTCCTTACATCAATTATTGGGATATTAGCACTAAGTGCCGCTGTAGAAGGTTACTTTAAAGTGGAAATGAATATCATAACAAGATTAGTATTAGGTGTAAGTGCAATATTACTAGTATTCCCAGAAGGTTATACGGATATTATTGGTTTTATTGGTGTTGCAATATTGATTACATTTAATGTATTAAGTGCTAGAAAACAACAAATTATATCTGCATAAATGAAATAAAGCTGAACAACGAATCAGTTGTTCAGCTTTATTTCATAATATTGTTTACACATCAGGATAAATTAAATTACTGCGTTACAATGAACTGATAAAAGTGAGGTGAATTTGATGAAAACTTTATTATTGACAGGTTTTGAACCATTCTTATCTTTCACAGTAAATCCAACGATGAAAATAGTGGAAGAATTAAATGGACAATATATTGGAGACTATCAAATTGTAGGTAATACGATGACGGTAGATTTTAAGTCTTCAGCTAGTCAATTAATTGATTTGATTATAGATATAAAGCCGGATGCAGTCATTTCACTAGGACTCGCAGGAGGTCGTAATAAAATCACACCCGAACGAATTGCAGTAAATGTTAAAGATGGTGCAGCGGATAATGAAGGGAATACCCCTGTGGACGAAGTGATTCAACAGGATGGACCTGCAGGATACTTATCGACATTACCTATTCGATCAATGGTTGAGAAATTAATAGAGTTAGGTTATCCTGCTTCAATTTCAAATACTGCAGGCACTTATTTATGCAATAACGTGATGTATGAAGGACTTCATTACACAGCTACAAATAAACTAAGGGTACCAAGTGGTTTTATTCATATTCCAGCTTCTCATGAACTTGCCATCCAACACGGAAATTTACCAAGTTGGTCACATGAAGATTTAAAGCAAGGTATTATGGCTTGTATTTCAGTTTTATCAGATAGTGAAAGATACCTTTAAATTGTGAATTAAACTCTTGATTTTAACTTTCAAGGAACACCAAAAATAGGATTATCCATAGATACGGGAAGGTGGAATTAAATTTTGACTGAACAATATAACTTACAACAAGCTTTACTTTGTGATTACGATCAAACATGGTCAAAGAATGGGATTTCAGGTGAGCGAATAGCGAAACGATTACATGAGTTATCAAAAATAGGACTGACTTCTCAAAATGGTGTATCTCGTGTGGGCTTTTCACCACTTGAGCAACAGGCGAAAGTGCTTGTGATGGACTGGATGAAGAATGCTGGAATGACGGTAACACAAGATGGTGCAGGAAACGTGGTTGGACGAATTGCAGGACAAAATAATAATATTCCTTCTATTGCATCTGGTTCTCACGTTGATAGTGTCCCTGAAGGTGGTCATTTTGACGGTCCACTAGGTGTCATTGCTGCGCTTGAAGTGGTAGAGGCTTGGAAAGAGCAAGGGATTATTCCATTGAAACCTTATGAAGTTTATGTATTTACAGATGAAGAAGGTACGCGGTTTAGTGGTGGATTAACGGGTAGTCGTGCGATGACTGGTGTAATAGATATGAACAATCAAGTGACATTAAAAGATGTGGATGGCTTAACTTTTGAAGAAGTTTTAGCGACCACAGGGAAAACACTTGAAGGGTTTACTAAAGCCAAACGAACTAATCTTGGAATCGAGCGATTTATAGAAATACATATTGAACAAGGGAAAATATTAGAGAATGCGAATTTGCCTGTTGGAATTGTCAAAGGAATAGCAGGTCCTTCATGGATTGAATTTGTCTTTGAGGGGAAAGCAGGACATGCAGGAAATACACCAATGGATGATCGACAAGATGCTTTAACTGCAGCTTCTGAATTAATTTTAAACATTGAAAAAGCTCCTTCCAAGGTAAGTGCAACTAGTGTAGCTACGGTTGGTAAAATTCAAGTAGAACCGAATGGAGCAAATGTGATTCCAGGTAAAGTCAGTCTTATCACTGACATTCGTGATATTAATGAAAAAACACGAGATCAAATCGTTTCTAACATCGTAAATAAAGCACAAGAGATTGCCATGTCTCGAAATATTAACGTGACAATTACTGAAAAAATGCGCACACCTCCAGTACCAATTGGTGAAGAAATGACTGAAATTCTTAATGGCGTATTCAATGATATGAAGATTGATAAACAATATCTAGTTAGTGGTGCGGGACATGATGCCATGATGCTAGGTGCGCTCATTCCAGTGGCCATGATATTTGTTAGAAGTAAGGATGGTGTAAGTCATAATCCTGCTGAATGGACAACTTTAATTGACTGTACCATCAGTGCTCATGTACTAAAACAAGCCATTGAAAAGTGCATGGAACTGTAGGGAAATAATTGAAGGAAAAGTGAAATAACGAATGTTTTATTGGAAGATATCCTGACAAATTACCTTATTGGTTAAAAATTGCTGAAGGCACTTTAAGATGGCAAGGTATTATATAAAAAAATGTACAAAGTCCGTGCAGGCCATTGAACTTTATTGAAACACAATTAACATCCATTCTGATGAGTTTATTTTAAAAAATAAAGTTAACTAAGCAAAGACACAAATGTCCATCGATTTGTGTCTTTGCTTTAGTCTTAGGAATAGAAGCAATTGGGCTTACGTAAGATGAAGAACCACTGTATCTAATTAAACGGATCGAATTAGTTCTCAATGGTCTAGGTAAAATGATAAAATGTGTTGTGGAGGAGATTCAATGTTAACAAAACAACAAGCTCTATTAACGAAAGAAGACTTTTCAACACGAACAGATTTACCTAAATGGTTGATAGATGAATATAAAACATTTCACAACATAGTGACTGATAAAACGTTTCCTTGTCATTTTGGAATGGGTGGAGAGTTAAAAGGCGAATTACGTTATGGCTATATAACTCAAGATGACTGGTCCAATTTACCGAAAACCTTGGAAGGGTTTCTAGACTTATTTCAAAATCCAAAGCATAAAAGACATGGTTTATTTGTATTTGTAGAACCATTTAAAGTTGAAGGTAATCTAGAACAATATCGGAAACAGTTTTGGGATATTCTACAGTATTTACATAAAGTAGACCCGGTAGAATGGCCTGAAAATGCTCCTCGTGACCCTGCGCATCATATGTGGGATTTCCGCTTTCATGGAGAACCAATTTTCGTATTTGCCAATGCACCAGCTTACAAGCAACGAAAGACACGTCATTTAGGGAACTCAATGGTACTTGGATTCCAACCTCGTAAAATTTTTCAAGGTCTTGAAGGGACTGAAAAAGGAGGCATCATGTCTCGTGATAAAGTTCGTGAACGTGTGGAAGCTTGGGATGAATTGCCAAAGCACCCGGACATAAGCCATTTTGGTGACCCACATCATAATGAATGGAAGCAGTTCTTTATTGGAGATGACGTTGAGCCGTTAACAGGCAAATGTCCTTTCAATCATAAATCCTCTTAATTGTAGTTTGCTATATTGTAGGATTTAAAATGCGGAAAATTGAAAATACCATTCTTTCAGAGACTTCAGCTTCAATTGAAGTCTCTTTTTTCTCTCTATTCATAAGGTCCAATTCCCTCGGCCACTGTATTCAAGGCGAAATGCATGCTACACTAAGATGTAAACTTTATTAATTAAGGACGTGTTTTAAATGATAGGACGTAATGATCCGTGCCTATGTGGTAGCGGTAAAAAATATAAAAAGTGTTGCGAAAGTAAACAAGCGGTCTCTATGGATGAAGTACGTTCAGAAGAGTTAGATCGCCTACTACAATTATTTTATGATGAATATCCAGAACGAAAAGATTTACCTGCTTTGCTAAGTGTCATGGACGAATGGAAATCTAAGTTAGACAAATTCTTAGTTGAAGAAATGATTGAAGCAATTGCAATTGATGAATTCTTCTTCCATAATAAACCTGAAATATGGCTAAAATATATTGAAAAACAACAAAAAAGAGCAGTTCGGCCAGCTGTGGTCGAGGTGTTAGAACATTGGAAAACACCGACCGTACTCCTTGGAGAAGTAGTTGGAGTGGAACTGAAATTTATGTTGGTAAAAGACATATTTACAAACGAAACTCTGTATTTGAAACGTGAAAGTGAAAAGCCTGTTCCTTTAGGTGTGCATGCTTTCTGCTTTATGCTGCCTGATATCACCTTAAAAGAAAATCACTATCTAGCTGTTTCAAGTTTAATTTTCCTTCCTACTGATCATCATGATTCAATCACATCATTTGCTAAGGAAAATTCTGCTACGAGTAATGAAGAGTCATCTAAGTTCTTACAAAATCATCTCATTGAATTCTGGCAAATGCTTGGGTCAAGTGGTTATGATGGTGGGGAATTTACAGATTTTGAAGCGGGAATACTGATTGAAGTCATGGGAAGATTAGAGAAACATAATCGTAATCCAAAAAAATTGTTAAGTATTATTGAAGATTATCTAGTCATCAATCAACCTAATGCTAGAAAAGAAGGAGCCGTCGCTGCCGGTGCCATTCGCTTTGGTCAAGAACATGAGTTATTTGAAGGTCCTTACTGGAGTATAAAAGAGATTGCTGAATGGTATGAGGTTTCGACTCATTCATTAAATAAATATTATAAAGATATTAACGAATTTTATTTAGTAAGTACATCAAAATAAGTAGAGTAGCCCGCCGAAAAGATAATTTCGGCGGGCTTTCTCGTACTCAGTTCCATTTATCTGAATTTCAGTAGTTAATTGATTAAGAAAGTTTTTTTATTGTCAAAGAAGCATTTACAAGGATTTCCTTGCTAACTAAATCTGTTTGTAGGTCTATATAGGAAGTTGTTAAAGTATGGTTTCGTAAAGTAAGTTCGCTGTTTGAGGCTAATGAAAGGATGGTCAAACCATTATTTTGTTGATTCTCGATATTTGAACTGAAAGTAGTATTAGGAATAGCTACGCCATTAGCAAAAAGAGTGAATTGATTTTGGTGGAGTGCAGACACTTGAAAGATAATTTCATATATACCAGCTTTTTTTACGACAATGCTTCCTTCACCTTCATTATGCAAAAAGCCTTCGGTTAGGATACCATTTGAGCTAAATTTGAGAGATTCCTCTTTTGCTAAACGTTGAATGTCCGTGTTGTAAATATGGGCAAATTCTGCAAATCCGCCAGATATCCCTGGTTTACCTTTAGAGCCTACTTTTCCTTGTAAACCTTTTTTACCCTGAGGTCCAATTATGCCTTGTATCCCAGTATCGCCTTTAACTCCCGGGTCACCTTGAGGTCCAACAGCACCTTGTATACCAGCTTCCCCCTGAGGGCCGGTATCACCTTTAACTCCCGATTCACCTTGAGGCCCGATAGCACCTTGTATACCAGTTTTGCCCTTAGAGCCAGTGTCGCCTTTAACTCCCGGGTCACCTTGAGGCCCGATAGCACCTTGTATACCAGTTTCAGCCTGAGAGTCCGTATCGACTTTAACTCCAGGTATTCCTTGAAATCCCATATAGCCTCGTGGTCCTCTTTCACCAGGGATACCTTTTTCACCGCGTTCACCTGGTGGTCCCGCATATCCTTGAAGACCGGTGAATCCCCTAGGACCTCGTCTTGCTTTGCATGTTGAACAATTACAACATTTTCGTTTTTTTTGCTCGTCCATGAATTCACCTCCATTCATCTTAGCGTATTCATTAATAATGAATGGAGTTGGACTTTTAAGCTTAAATTGATGAACTAAGTTGTGTTAAAACGCCCACAATTATCAGGATGATGATAGCTAAAGTACCATCAAAAAATAAGTAACTTCGTTTGCTAAGGGACCCAGTTTTTTTCATATGTTGACGAATAAAACTTCCTAGGATGAAGACACCAATTACCGCGATAATTTTCGCAATTAACCAGTATCCCCATGCAGTCGTCCATAGTAAAGAAAGTGATGGTGCTAGTAGCCATGCGTAAATGCTGCCTGTAACCGTTAAAATAATTATGCTAAGTAAAGCCATTTTAGAGAAAGTTGGAATGAACGGTTGTGCCATACTCTTTTTCCGTAAAAGGATGACATAAAATAATCCTGCTAACCATAAAGCTGCAAACAGTAAATGAATGAAGTTTAAACTAACCGTAACAATAGGAAGTTGAGAAGCAATTGCATGACTGTTTAGGCTTTTTGTTATTAAAATTGCCGATAGCCATGCGAGATCAACGTATCGATTACGGCCAACAATATAAAGACCTAAAACAGTAATTATGAGAGCTGCCGTCCAAAATTGTCCAACCTCTGTTCGAAGAAATAAATCCTGCCATGGTATACCTTCAAACACTCGTGTAAAGTTACGAGCCTGAGACCATGTGAAAAGGGCTAGCATTACTAGATGAATCAATTGCATCTGCGCCAAATAAGGGATTTTATATCCTTTGAATCTCCATAACAAAGAACCAGTTAGTACTAACAGAGTTAGTAAGTATGTTGATTTAATGATGGATGAAAGGGGAGTAGCGGTTTTATTGGTAGTGAATTCCATCTTGTCCGCTGAAGAAATCTTATCCTTCGACGGTTGCTCATCTATTTCATATAAAGACTCAGTTGGGACTTGTTGTTGTGGTTCAATAATTGTAGGAGAATCTGTTTGTTCATTTTCACTAATGCCAGTAGATGATGACTCAGCTGACAGATTCTCTTCTGTTACAGAAGAGGTTAGTTGTTCTTCAATTTCAATGGTAAAAGAAATGATTCCTTCAATCGGGTGACCATCTTTTGAAATCACCGAATAAGGTATGGTGACTAAACCGTTAGTTGTATCTAAAAGAGAAATTGTTAATTGATCACCAGCAGAATTTATGGAAGGTTCTCCATTTACTACCGATTCACCTTGTTCATTTTGCGCATCCATTTTATATACTTGATTGTCAATTGCAGTACTAAATGTAAGGACAACTTCATTTGGTAAAGTTTTGAGTATTGCTCCTTCAACAGGAGAACTAGATGCTAAATCTGCATGAGCATCCACATTTATGGTGTATGTAAATAAGTTCATTGTTACACATAAAATCAAGATAATTGTTTTCATCCTACACACCTCTTTTTATTCTATAGAAAGAAAACGAAAAGAATGTTCAAAAAGACTAGTTATTCTAGTAATAAGTGAACCAATTGCCACTAAAGTATCGAGCATCTACTAAATTGATACATACTAAAATGTTTCTCGTTTCATCTAGCTTGACAATGTTTTCAAAAATTTCACTTCACCATCTGCACGGAATTGTTCAATAAAACCTAATTTCTTATGTGCAAAGATGCTGCATTCATTGAATTCTTCTGTGTCTGAAGCTATTTGATGACATCCTTTTTTGATCGTCCACGTTTCAACAGCATTAACTAATAGCTTTCCGAAACCTATTTTTCGGTACAAGTCTTTTACAAACCAACCTTCAATATAGCCAGCTAACCCAAAATGCATATGTGCATGTTGATGTAATTTGGCCTCTACAAAACCAACATATTCATTTTGAACTTCTACAATAAATGCTTGAAACGTTTGTGGGGAATTCAGTTGTTCAATTATTTCTTGTTTATGCTTGTTTAATTGACAATGTGGCCATAATAAAGTCCTCATATCCAGCCATGCTGAGATATCATCAATTGTCATTTTCCTTACAATGGCTTGTGTTGTTAATGTCAAAGAACCACAACTTTCTTGTCAAATTTATAATAATAACGATTACAAGCATGAAGAGATATTACATATATTTTTATGGGCATTAAAGCCTACTTAAAGAACGGATAATATGAATCAGTATACCATTTTAGGTGTGGGTATATTTAAATGAAACTATAACATTATTTGGCAGGAATTTATGCGGCTATTGTAGAAATATAGAGATAAAGGAGTGGTGAAAACTAAAAAAATATTATCCATTATAATATATTCATTATTGGAATTGTAGTAGTTTTACCGGGATTGTAACCTCATTAAGTAATGGTGGACTGAAAGCGTCAATAAATTTGATGAAATAAGTAATAATTTCTCCATTTCGATCCTGTTTTCAATCTTGTTTCCCTATGTAGTTATAGGAATCGTATTAATTGGTTTGTCTTAAGTTGTTAATATTTCGCAAAAATTAGTTAATCATTTTATTGGTATTCCAGAAAAAGTAGAGCCAGTCTTCAATGACTTAGTTGAAAATAAAGATTAAGAAAAAGTTTCTTTAGCGACTAAAGTAGAAATTAATATGTTTAATGAAGAAAAATCGCTACAAATTGACGAGATACGTCCAACAAAATTTGAAGATTTTTATATTGTTATCCGTGGAAATGATAAAGATTTAGTAGAACTAGGGGGCTTTCATCCAATAATTGTTTCAAATGAGAGGTTAGAACATTCTCAAACTTTAAAGGAGTTATTGCAGTAATTGAAGGATTTGGACACAATTTGGTCATAATGGGTTCCATAAAAAGATAGCCAATTTACTACCAGATAACTAATAACGAAAGTCTATATACATTTGTTATTACAAGATACTCTATTAATCGCTAATTTCTTTTATAATTCGTCTCGAGAAGGCCTCGTTTTCTTGGGATTTACAGAGTTAACCGAAATATTTAATTTAGCAGAGTTTAGGTGTGAAAATTATAGTAATATATCAAATTAATAATATATTTAGAATCTTCGAAATATTATATTGACTTGAGCGGTCGCTCATTTGTACAATGAATATACGCTTTACTTGAGAAGGCAAAGTAAGGAGGAGAAAAGATGAACAACATGTTGACTATTGAAAATCTCTCACTTCAGTTTGGAGGAGTAAAAGCATTAAATGATGTAAGTTTCCACATTGAAGAAGGAGAAATTTTCTCATTAATTGGACCTAACGGTGCTGGAAAAACGAGTATGCTAAATTGTATTAGTGGTCTATATCAACCAACAAAAGGATCTATGAAATTTCAAAATCAAGAAATATTGACAATGAAACCTTATAACAGAACTGGACTAGGAATTGCACGTGCATTCCAGAATATTGCACTATTTGCTCATATGTCGGTGTTAGACAATCTTAAACTTGGTAGACATATTCATATGAAATCCGGACTATTTGCGGGGGGTTTATACTGGGGTGCTGCTCAAAAAGAAGAGGTTGAGCACCGACATGCAGTGGAGGAAGTAATTGAATTCCTTGAAATGCAAGATATTCGTAACGTTCCTGTAGGTACATTATCATATGGGCTTCAAAAACGAGTGGAAGTAGGGAGAGCATTAGCTCTTAATCCAAAGATGATTTTATTAGATGAGCCAATGGCTGGCATGAACAGCAGTGAAAAAGAAGATATGGCGCGTTACATTATCGATATGCATGAAATAAAAGGAATGACAGTAGTATTAATTGAACATGATATGGGCGTTATTATGGATCTATCTGATCATATTGCTGTACTGGATTTTGGTAAGTTGATTGGTTTTGGAACACCAGAAGAAATTCAAAATAATCCAGAGGTAATTAAGGCTTATTTAGGGGAAGAAGAAGCTGGTTAAGAGGAGGCAATGAAACAATGACTGGGAAAACGTTGCCGCAACTACTATTAAATAAAGCGGAAAATAATGGTAATGATATTGCAATGAGACAAAAGTACTTGGGAATATGGAATGAAATAACATGGGCTTCCTATTATAGTAACGTAAAGGATTTGGCTGTAGGTCTAGTTCATTCATTAGATTTTAGACAGGGCGATAAATTGGCGATTATTGGAGAAAATAAGCCACAATGGCTTTATGCCGAATTAGCAGCACAAAGTGTTGGTGGTATTGCTGTTGGTGTTTATCAAGAGTCCACCCCTTCAGAATTTGCCTTTATGTTAAATCATTGCGAGGCGAAAATTGTCATTGTCGAAGATCAAGAACTAGTTGATAGATTATTAAGTATTGAAGATCAAATACCTGCTATCGAGAAAATTATCTACTATAACTCTAAAGGGATGAGAAACTATAAACATCCTAAGCTAATGTATATCCATGATTTACAAGAACATGGGAAAATCTATGATGATAGGAATCCCGATGAATTTCAAAAGCTTATTGCCAATGGTAAGTCTACTGACACAGCAATCATTGCATTTACATCTGGAACAATTGGAGAGCCTAGAGGAGCACTTTTATCGCATCAAAACTTAATTTCCTCAGCTAATCAAATGGCGAAAATAGAAACAGTTAAAGAAGGCGATGACTATCTTTCTTTTCTTCCACTAGTTTGGATAGGTGAACAAGTAATGAATATCACAATGTCTCTACTTCATGGAGCAACGCTAAACTTTCCAGAAGAAACATCAACGGTTGGCGGAGATTTACGAGAAATAGGACCACATGTGTTATTTGCTCCACCTAGAATGTATGAAAACATACTCTCTAAGTTCAAATTACGAATTCAAGGATCTAGTTGGTTTAAAAAGAAAGTTTACGACTTATTTAAACCTTACGGCGATAAAATGGCTGAAGCAAAGCTTCATAATAAACCTGTATCTTTGAGTACTAAGCTTATATATACACTTGGAGATTATTTAATCTTTAGTGCCATTCGAGATCATTTAGGTTTAGCAAGAGTAAAAAGCGCATACACAAACGGAGGTTCTATTGGGACAGAAGTACTTGAATTTTTCCATGGACTAGGTGTTAATTTAAAACAAACTTATGGGTCAGCTGAGCTGTCAGGAGTTGCCTTTGCACACCGTAATGGAGATATAAATTTGGATAGCGTTGGTGTTCCACTACCTGATACAGAAGTGAAAATTTCTGAGGAGGGTGAAATTTTAATCAAAAGCCCGGGTGTTTTCCAAGGTTACTATAACAATGAAATATTGACTAAAAAAGTGCTTAATGGTGGTTGGATGCATATGGGAGATTCTGGATACATTGGTGATGATGGTCATTTATATGTTATTGATCGTATGCAAGACGTTTTCCAGTCAAAAGAAGGAAAAAAAATCTCTCCTGCTCTTATTGAAAATAAGCTAAAACTTAGTCCTTATATTCGTGAAGCAGTTGTCATCGGAAAAGATCGTCCATACATCGTAGCTATGGTAAATATTGATCTCGATAACGTAGGTAGATGGGCGGAAAAGAAACAACTCAATTACACGAAATATTCTGACCTCACAGCATTACCTGATGTAATTAATCTTATTGAAAAAGAAGTTTCAATAATTATGAAAGCGGTTCCTGAAAATCTACAAGTAAGGAATTTTGTTCTCCTTGATAAAGAACTAAGTACAGCGGATCAAGAATTAACTCGTCTTAGAAAGGTAAGAAGAAATTTTGTTATTAAAAAATACCAATATGTAATAGATGAACTGTACGGGGTAGAAAGTGGAATAAGTGTTAACGATACAAAAATCACACAGATAGAACAGGAGGTGACTTAGAGCATGACATTTTTCTTGCAAATGCTTATAACGGGCGTTGTTGTTGGTAGTATTTACTCGTTAGTTGCTCTAGGATTTGTTCTTATCTATAAAGCAAGTGATGCCTTAAACTTTGCAAATGGAGAATTCGTTTTAATTGGATCCTACATTTGTCTTACATTAGTTGCCGTTTATAAAATACCATTTCTTATCGCATTTGTACTAACACTTGTGTTCAATGCCTTGTTAGGAATGGCGGTTGAAAAAGTGGTTCTAAGGCCATTAACAAATGCACCCGTAATATCGGTCATTATGGCTACGATTGGGTTAGCTAGTTTGCTAGGTGGTATTGTCCATATGATTTGGGGACACCAAACAAAATCATTCCCACCTATCTTTTCGTCTGAACTAATTCGAATTGGGGATATTATCATCTCACCAATCTATATGTGGTCTTTCATTATTGTCATGATCTTACTTGCAATATTCACATTATTCTTCAAATTTTCAAAAATGGGACTTGCTATGCGTGCTGTTGCAGATGATCAAATGGCAGCGCTATCTATGGGGATTAGTGTTAAATCGGTATATGCCATCACATGGGGAATCGCTGCACTTGTGGCTGCAGTAGGTGGAATTCTATTAGGAAATATCAATGGTGTAGATGCTTCTATGACAGTGATTGGTCTAACTGTACTTCCTGTTGTTATTTTAGGCGGATTAGATAGCATTCCAGGTGCTATTGTTGGAGGCTTTATAATTGGTATTTTGCAAAGTTTATCAGTAGGTTATCTCCAGCCAATTATTGGTGGGGGGATAAAGGAAGTAATACCATTTATCGTTGTAATCATTATTTTAATGATTAAACCATACGGTCTCTTTGGTAAAGGTGGAATTGAAAGGGTGTGACGGAATGAAGAATCCATTTGTAATGGAATGCGGAAATTACAAGACGAGTTATAGTAAAGACATGGAATTATTTCGCGTTCGACGTGTAAAAATAAGGATGTTAATTATCGTCATATTGCTGTTTTTATTTCCACTATTTGCTTCTAATTATGTTATTGGTTTAGCTACACTATGTGCTATTGCTGTAATTGGCGCTATAGGGCTAAATATATTAACTGGTTTTACAGGACAAATTTCAGTAGGTGTTGGAGCATTCTTAGCTGTTGGTGGTTATACTTCTGCCATATTTACAACGACATATGGCTTGAGCTTTTGGATATCACTGCCACTCGCTGGATTAATCACTGCAATCATCGGTGGTATGTTCGGTATACCATCGCTTAGACTTAAAGGTTTATATTTAGCTATTGCCACATTGGCAGCTCAAGTTATCATTCTTTGGGTTATTAGTAGTTGGAGTGTAACTGGTGGTGGGGCAGGGATGGTATTGGAACGTCCAGCAATTGGAGGATTTTCGTTTTATGACCAGAACAGTTACTACTATCTGTGTTTGATCGTCGCAGTATTTACTACAATTTATGCACTTAATTTATTTAGAACACGCACAGGACGTGCATTCTTAGCTGTACGTGATAGAGATGTTGCAGCTCAAATTATGGGGATTAACTTATTTAGTTATAAAGTTATGTCATTTGCTATTAGTTCATTCATTGTTGGAATTGCGGGAGCGCTACTTGCTCATTACACAATGATTGTCACTGTAGAACTTTATAGTATACAAGTTTCTATTCAATACTTAGCAATGATTTTAATCGGTGGATTAGGTAGTGTGTTTGGTGCCATATTAGGTGCTGTATTTATTACTTTATTACCAGTAGGGCTAGGTTACATGGTAGAATATTTAACCATATTTATACCAGATGCTCATTCGTTACTCTCATCATTCCGTGAAGTTGTTTTCGGATTAGTCATTATATTATTTTTAATCTTTGAACCAGGTGGTTTAGTTCACATTTGGAATAATATTAAAAACTACTTCCGGTTATGGCCATTTTCTACTAAAGAATAAGTATGTTAAGTAGTTTTACTTTTAAAATCTCTACATGAGATTTTGAGTATATATAATAAGGGGGAATTAATTTGTCGATATTTTATAGTTGGAAGAAGCTAAGCTTAACTTTGGTAAGTCTGGTACTTTTGATGGGTGTTCTAGCAGCTTGTGGCGATGGAGATTCAGAGGCTGGTGGCGAATCATCAGGAGATAAAGTTATTAAGTTAGGTGGACTATTTGATGAATCAGGTGCTACTGGTGATGTAGGAGCTCCATATGCAGAAGGAGAAAGAGCATTTTTTGAAAACTTAAATTCTAAGGGTGGAATTGATGGCTATAAAGTTGACTTTATTGGTGAAGATTACGCCTATGATACTAGTCGAGCTCAACAAGTTTATCAAGGATTAAGAGATCGACATGAAGTAGTGGCTGTTCTTGGATGGGGTACTGCGGATACAGAAGCACTTAGAAAACAAATCATTAATGACAAAATTCCATTTTTCTCAGCATCGTATTCTGAGAACTTAAAAGATACAGGAAATGAAAGTGGTTATAACTATCTAACTGCAGCAAGTTATTCTGATCAAGGTCGTGCAATTCTTGAATGGATTAAAGAAAACCATAAAGGTGAATCGCCTGCAAAAGTGGCGTTAGTTTATCATAAAGGGCATCCTTTCTCTGAATCACCGATTCAAGATATTAAAGACTATGCTAAAGAAAATTTAGATGGTGTAGTAGAAATTACGCCGGATGTATTAATTGAACTTGGTGATACAGATCCTCTAACAACACTTCAGTCTTGGTCAAGAAGCAATGAGGAACCTGACTATACAATCATTAACTATACATGGGGTCAAACAAGAAATGTTGTACGTGATGCGAAATCATTAGGATGGAAAACACAATTCATGGGGTTAAACTGGACTGCAGGAGAAGGATTAATACCTGCTGGAGCAGACAACCAACAATGGGTTGATGTATTAGATGGCTTTATTGGTGTAGTAACACATGCATTCCCAACAGAAGATCTTCCAGGTATGGAGCCAATTGTTGAATATTTAGATTCAAAAGGTAAAACAGTTGAGGATATTAACCAAAAATTCGTTCAAGGTTGGGCGACAGCAAGTATTATGGCTGAAGCGATGAAAATTGCAATAGCTGAAACTGATGGTGATGTTACAGGTACAGATATGAAAGCAGCAATTGAATCAATTCAAGATTTCGAATTACATGGTTTAGGAGCAGATGTCTCTTTCTCAGCTGATAATCAAGCCGGTACTGATAAAATTCGTTTAGGTCAACTTAAAGATGGTGAGTGGGAAATCATTACAGAATACTTTGGTATTAGCGACAAATAATTCTTTATAGAGAGGCATTTTGTTCTAGTGTCCTCTCTATATTTCTAATTTAAGGAGGTTGACATATGCTCCGTCTTAGTAATATCGAAGTTGTTTATTCGAAAATTATTCTCGTAGTAAAAGGAATGTCACTTGAAGTTCCAGATGGTAAAATTGTTGCTCTTTTAGGTAGTAATGGAGCGGGGAAATCTACAACGTTAAAAGCGATTTCCGGGTTGTTAAGTAAAGAAGGCGGCCAAGTTACAGATGGTGTAATAGAGTTTCAGGGCGAAAAAATTAATGGAATTGACCCAGATCGAATTGTAAGAAATGGTATTTTTCAATGTATTGAAGGTAGAAGAGTTTTTAAACATTTAAGTGTAGAAGAAAACCTGATGGCAGGTGCTTATACAAGGAAAGACCGAAACAATCTTAAGGACGATATAGATAGGGTTTACCATTATTTCCCTAAATTAAAAGCATTAAGAAATAAAGCATCGGGCTTATTATCTGGTGGAGAACAGCAAATGCTAGCTATTGGAAGAGGCATTATGGCTAAACCGAAATTACTTCTATTAGATGAACCGTCTCTTGGAATTGCACCTTTACTTGTAAAAGAAATTTTCCAAAACATTAAACAAATAAATAAGGATGAGGGTATGTCTATTCTTGTCGTAGAGCAAAATGCTAATGTTGCGTTATCTATAGCTGATTACGGTTATATTATGGAGAATGGACGAATTGCACTAGAAGGACCAGTCGAATCATTATTGGCTAATGAAGAAGTGCGTGAATTTTATCTTGGTATGAGTGATAAAGGGAGAAAGAGTTTCCGCGAAGGAAAATCTTATAAAAAGCATGTTCGTTACGTATAAGGGAATGTTTAAAAAGATCGAAACCTTCTCTTTTTTTCACTCAAAATGAGGTTTAAATAACTTAGCATTAGAACTCCTTCATTGAATAATAATGAAGGAGTTCTCTTACTATGATTAAAATGCTGACTGTTTATTTTTCAATTCCGGTTGTACAATATATGACGTTGGCGAAATAAATTCCCCTTCTCGATAAAACAGGAGAAAGGGATGGAATTTCATTAATGTCATTTTTTTATAAATATCTATGAAACAAAAAGAGCTTAATACACGCTGATTTCCGTTCCGAGCGGACGCGTTCCGTGGGGCGTGCGGTGAGCCTCCTCGTCGCAAAACCGTGCTCCTGCGGGG
>NZ_AMGD01000018.1:0-75068 GCF_000297555.1 Paenisporosarcina sp. TG-14 | reverse complement strand
ATCACTCCCTCCTACTCGATTATGTCTTAGATGGTTGTGAGACGATGTCTATTATGGTACATTGTCAATAGTGAGTAGATTGCCTACATAGTCAGAATGGGGTTGATAAGCATGACATCAAAACAAACACATATTAGAAAGCCTGCTTGGTTAAAGATTAAATTAAATACAAACGACAACTACAAAGGTCTAAAAAAAATAATGCGTGAAAACAATTTAAATACTGTATGTGAAGAAGCAAAATGCCCAAATATTCATGAATGTTGGGGAACTCGTCGTACAGCAACTTTTATGATTTTAGGTGCAATTTGTACGCGTGCATGCCGATTCTGTGCAGTCAAAACAGGTCTACCGAATGAACTTGATTTAGGCGAACCAGAACGCGTAGCAGATTCAGTCGTATTAATGAATCTAAAACATGTCGTTGTAACGGCTGTTGCACGTGATGACTTAAAAGATGGCGGTGCTGTTGTATTTGCCGAAACAGTTCGGGCGATTCGACGTAAAAATCCGTTTACAACGATTGAAGTATTACCTTCAGATATGGGGGGAATTGAAGAAAACTTACAAATGCTTATGGATACAAAACCAGATATCTTAAACCACAATATAGAAACGGTGAGACGTTTAACACCTAGAGTTAGAGCACGTGCAAAATATGATAGATCTCTTGAATTTTTACGTCGATCAAAAGAAATGCAACCTGAAATTCCAACAAAATCATCTTTGATGATTGGACTTGGTGAAACGAAAGAAGAAATTATCGAAGTAATGGACGATTTACGATTAAACAACGTGGATATCATGACAATTGGACAATACTTACAACCTTCTAAAAAGCATTTAGTGGTTCAAAAATATTATTCTCCACTTGAGTTTGGAGAACTTCGTAAGATTGCCATGTCTAAAGGGTTTTCACATTGTGAAGCAGGACCACTGGTACGTAGTAGTTACCATGCCGATGAACAAGTAAATGCAGCGGCAAAAGAAAAACAGCGTATTGGTGATGAGCAAATAGCTCTCGCAACGAGTTGATGGAGCGTGAATTGATGATTACAATTGATCGCTGGGATTATGAAATAGTGACTGATTACCGGGAAGCGTTTAAAGAAGAAGCTTTTCAAGAGCGTTACAGTGAAATTTTGAACAAGTATGATTACATCCTCGGAGATTGGGGTTATGGTCAACTTCGTTTAAAAGGTTTTTTCGATGATAAAAATCAAAAAGCAACGTACGATACAAAAGTGAGTACGTTGCAAGACTATCTATATGAGTATTGTAATTTTGGCTGTGCCTATTTTATATTGAAGAAATTCGGTCCAGCAAAGCAAGTGGAAGTAACAACTGAGACAGAAGAATTACCACATGTAGAAAACCTTGGTCTAGATGAGTAATCATCTAGTCAAGGTTTTTATCTTTTTGTGTAAAATTGCTTAATAAAATCAATTAGTTATATCATTGTGCCTCTTTTGGAGAGTATACGATGGATGTCACTGTTCTACTGCCCTTAGTAATTATGGTATTATAGGATGGAAAAACAAATAATTAGAACACAAAAGAGGGGCTACCTATGTATTTTGTTGACCGTAAAAACATTAGTTTGACATTATCTTATATGAAATCAATTGTACAATTGGTGGATAAGTCACCAGATTTAACTTCAAATGACATTGATAAACTTGCTTTGGAACGTATAACACAAAATATCATAGAATCTATTATTGATGTAGGAAATTCAATGATCGATGGTTTCATTATGCGTGATCCAGGAAGTTATGATGACATTATTGATATTTTAACTGATGAAAAAGTAATTACACCTGAAATGGATGCACCTTTAAAAGAAGTGATTTTACTCAGAAAAATGCTAGTACGGGATTTCATCAGTGTAAATCATCAAGAATTAGCAAAAACACTACAAGCTAATATACAGATATTAAGACAATTTCCCAATAGCATTGAACATTACTTAACACATGAATTAGGACCTGTGTCTGCTTTCCTACCTGAGGAGCAAGCGTGAAAGCTTACAAAGGATATTGTATTGATTTAGATGGCACAGTGTATCGAGGGAAAGAACCTATAATGGAAACTGTCCAATTTATTCAACTTTTGCAGGAACAAGGTATAGAACCGTTCTTTGTGACGAATAATGCCTCTCAAACACCTGATCAAGTGTTGACGAAACTCAAAGGATTTGGTGTGGATGCTAAGCGAAGTCATATTATGACATCAGCTATGGCAGCGGCTAAATACATTGCGTTACATTACTTTGGAAAAGAGGTTTCGATGATAGGGAGTAGTGGGTTGCGAGAAGCGCTTCATGAAAATGGCGTAAATATTGTCCCATCCTCACAAGATGTATTTGTAATCGGAATGGATCGTGGTATTACATACGAAAAAATTGCCCAAGCTTGTTTAGATGTTAGAAATGGTGCAGTTTTTATTTCAACCAATAGTGATCGGGCATACCCAAGTGAAAGAGGATTATTACCTGGGAACGGTGCATTTACAGCTCTAATTCAAACTTCAACAGGTGTTGACCCCATATTTATTGGAAAACCACAAGGTCATATGCTTGAAATCATTCAACTTGAACACCAATTTGCAAAAGAGGATATGGTGATGATTGGGGATAATTATGATACAGATATTTTGGCAGGAATTGAATTTGGAATAGATACTATCCATGTAAATACGGGCGTTACATCTACAGAAAAAGTGCAATTAAAATCAATACCACCTACTATGACAATGCAAAATTTACTAGATTTAGTATAAGAAAAGGAGCTGCGTCATCGCAGCTCCTTTTCTTTAAAAAAGTGGATTTTCATCTATATATGCATATATCTTCTTCGTAAGTTCATCTGGAGAATCTGCTTGCACAACATCGCCATTTACAACCGCAAAAAAAGACTCTGCACATTTTGTGCAATAACTTAAACAACCATACTCTAGAACGTCTAAATTGGGATCACGCTCTAATTCTTCAAACGTTTTTTGTGATCCATTTGCCAAGTTACTGACACAAAATTCAACCATTGGATTCACGGTTCTTCACCTCACTACATCGCAATGCTACTCTTTTTTTTTCCGTTCGTCAATTAGGGTGCCTTATTGTGAAACTTGTCACAATGATTTATAATAACTTAGAGATAGTCTGTATTTAAAGGAGCTTTTTATGAAAAATTTAGTATTGTTAGGTGGCGGTTACGGTAACATGCGTGTGTTGCTTCGTTTATTGCCAAATAATTTTCCAGAAGACGTGCAAATTACATTAATAGATCGTACACCATTCCACAGTTTGAAAACAGAATTTTATGCATTTGCTGCAGGAACTGTACCTGACCAAGAGGTTCGTGTTCCATATCCTGAACATGAACGCTTAAAAATGGTCTACGGAGAAATTGTGGAAATAAACCGTGAAGAAAAAGTGATTGTATTATCAAATGATACGCGTGTTCCTTATGATGATGTCGTCATTGGTTTAGGTTGCGAAGATAAATATCATGATGTACCAGGTGCAGATGAATTTACCTATAGCATTCAAACAATAGGACGTGCCCGGGAGACATTTAATAAATTGTGTGGGCTACCATCAGGTTCTGTTGTTGGAATTGTTGGAGCAGGTTTAAGCGGAATAGAACTTGCAAGTGAACTTCGCGAGTCACGCCCTGATTTAGGAATTAAATTGTTTGACCGTAGTCCTCGTATTTTACGAGACTTTCCTGAACGTCTAAGTAATTTTGTGAAAAAATGGTTTGATAAACACAATGTAGATGTTGTAAGCAATTCCAACATTACAAAAGTAGAACCCAATACTTTGCATAATCATGAAGAGACAATTGAAGTGGATGCTGTTGTATGGACTGCAGGTATTCGCCCTGTTGAGCCAGTTCGAAACTTAGCTACAGAGACAGATTCAATTGGTCGAGTGATACTGTCCCAATACCATCACTTACCTGAGGATGAAAATGTCTATGTGGTTGGTGATTGTGCAGCATTGCCTTATGCACCAAGTGCGCAAGTAGCAGAAGAGCAAGCAGAACAGATCGTTCAAGTCCTTCAAGCACGCTGGAAAGGCAAAGAGTTACCTGAAAAAATGCCTGAAATTAAACTTAAAGGATTCCTAGGTTCTTTAGGAAAGAAACAAGGCTTTGCTTACTTAGCCGACCGCACTGTTACCGGACGTATCGCAAGAATGATGAAGTCTGGTGTCTTGTGGATGTATAAGTGGCACAACGGTTAATATAACCACAAACGCTGTCATACCAACGCTTGTGGGGTGTATAACTCGTGATTTCAGAAGAAATATCACATATATATCACATTTGTATTTGTTTCGGTAATTTTAAGATGTTTCCGTAGTGGACCTTGAGTCTCTCTGGAGCATCTTTTTTCATTTTTTCGGTAACGTGCATATAAACCTCAGTCGTCGTTTTGGAATCTTCGTGACCTACACGATCCATAATGGTTTTTAAATCAACACCGGATTCGGCTAGCATCGTGATATGTGTATGACGAAAAATATGAGGACCTTCCAATTTTGTAATTGAGGTCTTTTTTATTATTCGTAACGTGCGATCATAAACCATTCGTGGCGAATATGGATAGCCATTAGTTCGATTGAATACAAAATTTTGATCGTGATAATCTGCATGTCGTTGACGCTGACTCAACTTAATCTTAGCTTGTATGATTTTGTGATGTTTCAACATATCCATCGTTTCATCGTCAACTTCGATTTCTCGAATAGATGCTTTTGTTTTAGGAGGGGTCAGTTCATACTTTCTCATATTATGATTGGGCATATCTATTGTTTTAGTAATTCGAATGGCTTTTCGATCAAAGAAAACATCTGTCCATTTTAATGCACACATCTCTCCAGCACGTATTCCGGTAAAGGCTAGTAAGAAAAACCATTCTTTATCCAGGTACAATCCATTAGTTGTAGCTGTCTCTAAAAATTCTTCAAGTTCGCTGCGTTCAAAATATTTCTCCTCAATTGTGGTATTCTCAATTTCCTCTACAGTTAATACCTTCTTAGGAACAACTACATAAGATATTGGGTTATCGATACGCATCTTATGTTGAAATGCATATTTAAATATTAATCCTGCAGTCACTTTCACATTCTCCATTGTAGAAACAGAGTTTCCTTTTAAATCCATGTCTGTGAGGATATTTTGTAAAGCCCGACTATCAATCTTTTCGATTCTTGCTCCAGCTATATATCTGAGAAGTACTTTAATGGACGAAGTTCGACTACGAATCGTACTAGCTTTTATTTTCCCAAGGGAATATACGCCTAACCACTCCCAGGCAACGTCGTCAAACGTCAAACTTTTTACTCTTTTTCCATTCACACCATACGTTTCTATTTTTGATATTTCTTCTTCGACCTTTTTCTTTGCAGCTGATTTTGTTTTGGACCGGCGACGTATTTGATTTCTCTTGTTCGTTATTGGATCTCTTGGACCGTCTGCAACACATTCCCAAACACCACTGTCCAACTTATCACATTTCATTTCAATCACTCCTTACAGCCTTACAATCAACATATCATGGTATGTACATTGGTAATGGTCTCATTTAATCAGTATTATCGTTCTTATGTATTTTGTTGTTAGTTGTATTTAGATTGATTGTGATTAAACATTAATTTGGCTTGATATTGCATTAAGCGCTTTTCTGCAAACCTATAATCCACATTGAATGTCTGCATAATTAAATAAATTACTCTGCGATTATCAGCTGCCAAATCGAGTCGTTGCAGCATAAATGTAGGGATACATGCATGTTGTGCGAAGTTATTTGCCTTTATTTCTTGGTAATCACGAAATGGCTTTGGGATAACATGCTGATTTCCATTATGCCAAAGAGCGTGACACAATTCGTGGCCATAAGATTGCCATTGCTCTTGTCTAGACTTACGGGCGTCTAAGAAGACATTTCCAGCTATGTACATTGGCTTATGGGGAATGTAGTAAACTACTAATCCAAGCCTCGATGAAACAGTTTCTATATTTAGTTGATTAGGGTGGCAGATGCCAAATTTTTTATAAAGTTTTTGAATATAATCTTCTAATAGACTGTATTGTTTTTTCATGTAGCCATCCCTTTTTAAGAACGTTTGTTCTTTTTTGTTTTAAAAGAAAAACTCTGCTAATTGAAAGCAGAGTTAGAATTAATTTTTAATTTTAACTGACTTTTGAGTTTTGAATAAAAAGTCTTATTAATAACCCTGTTATATTAATCGAAAAGAATAATGCATAAATGAATAACCAGACAGTGAATCCAGTAATAACATCAAAAATTATCTGATGTGAAACAATAATCTTTTCATTTATTATTGGCATTAAAGAAGAAATTAATATTAGCACACCCCAACAAAGGACTAAAAACCAAAATGGAAATAAAAATTTGTGTAAAAGTTTATTATTTTCTAGCAAGCCGACTATTTTTTGATTAAAAACACTCATCGAGACGGCAAGTGCAGCAATTACAATTCCAAAAATGGATGAAGAAATACTTGAAATCTTAGAAAAAATATCTTCTGAGATAAGTTTGTAATCTTCAAATGAACAAATATTAAAATTAGTAATAAGCATATGAATGAATAAAAATAATAATAAAGAATAAAGCAATGTGTAGTTTAGAAAAAATGATACACCATTTATTTTTAACAGACCCATAAATGTTGTTTCATTATACTTTTTCTTATTCATAACTTATCACCTCAATTTAATATCCTATTAATTTCTATACCAATTTTCTTTATGATATCACGAACATCTGTTTCCCGTACAGAAATAAATCTGTTAAATGTTGCAGATGTAGCTCTTGCTATTTTTTTGTTTATTTTATCTTTTTTACCGGGTACAGGTACCCTAACTTTATTATACCCTTTGACTTCTACAGTACCATATGCACTTTCAACTAGTGATAGTCCACTTTCAATTGAATCTGTGAAATCATTTTCGTTCTCTTCTTTATTGTATTTAATTCCTTGTTCATTATACATTTTAAGGTTTAGTTCTTTTAAATTATTTTCATCAATTATTTTTTCGAAATCATAAAATTCTTTCTTCCCAGGGTTTGGTTTTATTAAATAGAAATTTAACTCTGTTACTACTTCAAATGACTTTATTTTCTCTCTAATACTATTTTTCGTAGAGTATGGAATTATTTTAATTTCACCGATTCTTAAATCTAACTCAACAAGCTCTTGAAAAAATTTAATAAAATGATTCTCGTTTATATCCGATGTAGGACAATATACAATTACTTCGTTTTCTATGTCATAAATAAATTTGACTACTTTTGCACCAAGATCATCGTAAATTTTTATTTTTGTGGTTTCTCCATCTTTTATTAAAAGTTTCATTTTCTTTGCTTTTGTTAGATTTCCATGAATATACAATCTATTATTTACTAATATCTCATCAGTATCAGTAAAGCTAAATTGACTCTCATTATTTGATATTATAGATGAATGATTTCGAATAGCCATAGGAATTAACTCATTGATTATAGTATTTACATCTGGGGAGAAAATATTTTCACTAACATTTACTTTTGCGAAATAAAATTTTTTCTTTGCCACGATAGTACCTCATCTCATCTCTATAAATTTAATAGTATAAAATTATTTGAATAGTTTACTTACAAAATGCTTAGTATGAGTCTCGTTTAAATATAACTATGTACAATTTGAAAAAAAAGAGACCTGGCAAAGCCAAATCCCAAGTTCTAATTTTTTTCATTTCTTTATTTAATTTTTGTCCTTTTTAAGAACTTCCCACACCGCTAAAAGAGCAGCTTGCTTTTCATCATCTGCCTGATCGAACTCTTGAAAGAATAAATCTAATTTCGGGTCGTTCTTCCATTTTTCGAATTCAGCTTCTTCTTTTTTAGAAGTATGTTCTATTGACGTATCTGTTCTACCCGTTAAATAATCAGTAGTTACATCTAACAAAATTGCAATGCTGTTAACCGTATCTAAAGGTGGAAGTTTGGTGCCGTTTTCGTAAGCAGTATAAGTTGTTCTTGCCATGCCTATTTTATTTGCAACATATTGCTGTGTCCACATGGAATTAGTTGATTTTTTCTTCTCTCGGCACTGCTTTAACCTACGAGCAAATTCGGTCATGTCTACCACCACCCTATCTCTGATAAGTAAATTATAAATGTTTCTTTAGGTAACTTCCATGAATGTTCTTTAAAGTGTAATTTTTTTATATTTATTTAGTTGACATGTTACTAAAAGGAACGTATACTAAAAATATATTAAGTGTTCCTTTAGGGAACAAAAGGAGGGTAGATATGAGAAAGTGGCTAAAGGATTTCAGAATTCAAAGGGGTTTAACACAAGAAGAAACAGCGATATTATCTAATATTTCTAGAAGTTACTACACTCACATAGAGAAGGGAACCAAAACTCCAACAGTTGATGTAGCCAAAGAAATTTCTAAGACGCTAAAGTTTGAATGGGTTCTTTTTTTTAATAATGATTGTTCCTTAAAGGAACAAATTGTGGTGACAGTTAGATAGTAGTGACGTGAGATGGATGAAGAAAATCAAGGCTCTAATTTGCTTTTTTATTTCAACAGATAAAGTTAATAATTTTTGAAGTCATGTTTCTTTAAAAAAGCTAAGATAATCGCAACGTTTTCAGAGTTACCAGTAAATGATTTGTCTACTTTAGTGACTATCCATTCACCAACAATGTCTGTAAAGTCCCTAATTTTATCATGAATTTCTTGAGTGCCTAAATCTGTAGCTAATAAACTCACAGAATTTTGAGCACGACAATGATCTCCAATGGACTGGAGGAACTTGTTTGTAGATTCTTTATCTTTTGTAGGAAAGTCATAACAAATTAAATATATTTCCAATTATTATACCTACTTTCTATACCAATATTTTTATAGGAGGAAATTAAGTGAATCCATTACATGTAGCGCTGATTGAACTAATTAAACTAAAAATTAAAGAATATTCCGTCAAAGAAGTAAGTCTAGAAGAGTTAGTGGGATGAAAAGTAAAAAAATCGAAGATTTAGAAAAACGAGTTGTAAAGTTAGAAGAAAAGGCCGCCGCTGTAACGACGACCGCAAATAGTGAAAAAAAAACAACCCAGAGAATTAATAGTTCTCTAGAAATTCATCAACAGCTTGATTTGAAACAAGTTGTACAGATACTATCTGATTCACGTTTAAAACGACATGTTTAATTTGAATGATTGCTTTTCTGCACTTAAATTTAACATCTTCTAGCAAGATTGTTTCATTTAAATCCAATTCTTTTAAAAATGTGTTTTCTTCGTTATTAAATTCTTCTTCAGTAAAAAAATTCGCTTTCGAATAAATAAAAGGTGTTAATTCATCTGTATTATTAACTTCTTTTAAGTCATTATTTACAAGAATTTGTTTTCCAAAATAAATGCCATTAGTTGTAACAAAAGATAAGCAATTAGATTTTCCTAAATCACCTTCCAATACTATTCGAAAAGTATTAATAGTTTCTTGTAAGTTACCTATAATATTCACCTCCCATTTATATAAGATAGGAGAATTATACCAAAGAAAAGAGGAATAAAGATGAATCTATCAATTATTGAACAAAACAATCAACGGGTTTTAACAACTTCCCAACTAGCTGAAAGTTATGGGGCTGAAAAGCAGTTAGTAATTAACAACTTCAATCGTAATAAGGAACGTTACACGGAAGGAAAACATTTCATTGCTTTACAAGGTGATGTGAAAAGAGAGTTTTTTTGTGAAAATCAAATTGATTTTAGCAAAAAAGACCATTCAATTTTCTACCTTTGGACAGAAAAAGGTGCATGGCTGCATGCAAAATCACTCAATACAGATGAAGCGTGGGACGCTTACGAAATGTTGGTAGATGAATATTATGCCATTCAAAAACAAGTAAAGGCTCTTACGGAACGCGAGCAACTAGAAGCGTCCATGAAACTTTCGCTGATGACGTCAGAGGACGTAAAAGAATTGAAAGGCGAAGTCGTTCAAATTCGAGGAATGGTTGAAAATCAAATCACTTTAGATTACGGAGAACAGCGTAGATTACAAAAAGCAGTAGCCATCAAAGTTTATGAGCAATCATCATCAGTGGATCATCAACGTCAGCTCTTCAGTGAGTTATATAGAGAAATCAAAGATCGCTTCGCGGTTGCTTCTTATAAGGACGTTAAAAGAAAAGAATTTCAAAAGGCAATACGATATATCGAATCATGGATACCTAGAAAGGTATCGTAACGAGGTTTGCTATCTCACGACATTCAAGAGAGGAGGGACAAACATGTTAAACATAGCATTTGACCCAGAGGCATTGAGGAGCATAATTCGCGAAGAGGTTAGAGCTGCAGTTTCAGAAGCAGTAAAAACGAAAGAGTTACCAATATTGATTACGCGTAAAGAACTAATGGAATTATTTCATATCAGTCAAACCAAAGTAACGGAATTGCTGGGTAGATCGGATTTTCCAGTGATGCGTGAAGCAGGGATATTAATACCCACACATTTATTGTTTAAGTGGATTGAGCGTAATACAAATTGGGTGGAAGATAACACGTCATATTTCAGCTCTGTAGGTTAATTATAACAACATGTCCAAATTATAGCGGTCTCACACTAGTTAACTAGCTTATGAAACGTGACTAAATACCAGGGGAAAGGGTGTTTAAAGTGAAGAAACCGAAAGTGGGGATTTTGATGAAAGAAATGCGTGCTCGTAAAACGCAGGACCAACTAGCAATGGATTTAAATGTATCGAGAGAAACCATTTCAAAATATGAGAATGGTCGCTCCAAGATTCCATCTGATATCACAAGGTCATTGATGAGTAAGTACGATAATCCACGTTTTGCCATAACTGTTCGAAATGAATATACCAAAACAGGTGCTGTATGGCTTGATGGTCCAAACGTAGATTTACATCGATCCAGCGTTAAAGAGAAAGTCCTGGAAGAATTGAATGAAGCCGTGTTGATCCTTAGTAATTTCTGTATGGCAAAACCATTAAAGAGTTTACAACATTTTGAACATCAAGAATTGGAAAGTGTTTTAGAAGAATTAATTGAAGCCCAGACAGCACTTGAACATATGGTAGCGGTTATCTGTGAAGAAGCGAACATTAGCTATACGGGATCGTGGGACAGGCATTATAAATTTCTAGCTTCTGCAGGATATATCAGAGGTCTTGCGTGAAACCATTAATATTTAGCAAGAAAAATACGGAGCACATTTTTAGAGAACTAAATGTATTAGAAAGAAAACAAAAAGTAAATCAAAGACTTGAAGAAATAGCGAATACATTGCGAAAAGAAGGAATAAAGGCAGGGGTGATTTATCGTGTTTGAAATGGATTTTCTAAGATTTATCATTATGGCGAGTTGTTGGTCATTCATCATGTTTGGTATTGGAAGTGTTACGGGGCAAGTATCTGTGGAATCAAAATTAGAACAAAACAAAAAATAGCCCACTGTTAGAGCAGTGGACTACACGGGTTTCTTACACAAAAATCTTCAATTTCAGTGTAAACGAGAACCCTCTAATAAATCAAGGGAGGAACAATCATGAAAGAAGTAAAATTATTGTCTTTAACACTTAACAACTTTAAGGGAATTAAACAATTCACATTCCAACCAGGTGGTGAAAACGCGCGAGTGTTTGGCGATAACGAGACTGGAAAAACAACATTATTCGATGCCTTTACATTCGTTTTGTTCGGTAAAGACAGCCAAAATAAAACGGATTTCGCAATCAAAACACTCATTAACGGCAAAGAAGCAAACAATCTCAATCACGAAGTCGAAGCATCCTTCTTAATTGACGGATCACCAATGACGTTGCGAAAAGTGTATTCGGAAAAGTGGACTCAAGTACGCGGAGCTGCATCAAAGGAATTTTCTGGACACGTTACTAAGTACTACATTGACGGAGTACCACAAAAGAAAAAAGAATATACGGAAGCAATTGATTTAATCGTACAAGAAGATGCATTTAAGTTGTTAACGTCACCATCATTTTTCAACGAACAGATGAAATGGCAGGACCGTCGAACGACGTTATTGGAAATATGCGGCGACGTTTCTGAAGAAGAAGTGTTTCAGAAAAATGATGAACTAAAAGTATTGCCGCTTATTCTGAAAGGGAAAAAAATTGAGGATCTTCGGAAAATTGTTGTTGAACGCCGAAAAGACATCAATGACGAGTTAAAACACATTCCTGTTCGCATTGATGAAATCCAAAAATCCATACCAGTTGAAGTAATAGACGTGTCAAATCTGAAAGAAGATGTTATTCATCTGGAAACAAAGATTGATGAAAATATAACACTCATTTCCAATATTAAAAACGGTAAATCCATTCTTGAAAAAGAACGGGATCTGCAACAAATTGAAAATGATCTTTTGAATATAAAACGTGATTACGAATCAGATTCGAAAGAAAAGCTATATCAATTACAAGCGAAATCACAAGAAGAAAAATCAAATGTATTGATTCTGAAACGCAAAATAAGCGAACGTGTGCAAGCAATTGAGCAAGCTACACGGATGATGGATTTGCAAAATAATTACCGTACAAAATTGTTAGATGACTGGAAGCAGCTAAACGGATTGTCATTTGTACACAAAGATACATGTGACTGTCCAGCTTGTGGACAAGCTTTACCAGAAGAACAGTTAGAAGCTGTTCGCACAAAAGCTCTTGAGCAATTCAATAAAGATAAATCGGAAAAACTGCAACGAATTAATGAGCAAGGGAAAGAAGTTAAAGAGAAAAAGATTCAAATTCAAACGGATATTGATAAGCAGCAAAATGAGCACGCCAAATTCGTTGAGCAAGCTACTGAAAAAGACCAAGTGGTATCAAAGTTAGCATCTCAATTAGAAAGCCAACAAGCAGTCGTAAAAGACGTTTCTGAAAGTGCTGATTATCAAGTGAAACTCTCTAATAAACAAAAAATAGTTTCGGGGATTCAGGGCTTGAAAGAAAGCGTTCAAGAGTCAATTCGCTCGGTAGAAACCGAAATAAACGAGTTAAAAGACAAAAAGACAAGGGCACAAGTGGCAATCGCACGTTTTGCAAATGTTGAATCTCTGCACAAAAGAATTTCGGATTTATGTGATCAAGAAAAATTGCTAACAGGTGAATACGAAAAACTCGAGCATCAGCTTTATTTAACAGAACAATTCATTCGAGCAAAAGTAGAGCTGTTGGAAGAACGCATTAACGCTAAATTCGAATATGCACGTTTCAAAATGTTCTCTGAACAAATTAACGGCGGTCTGCAAGAAGTATGTGAGACGACCTACAAAGGCATCCCTTTTTCATCAATGAATAACGCCGCTAGAATCAATGTAGGAATAGACATTATTAACACGTTATCCACACATTACGGCATTAGAGCTCCTATTTTTATTGATAATCGAGAGTCGGTTGTTAAATTAGCGGATTCAGAATCACAGTTAATCAGTTTAATAGTTTCGGAGCAAGACAAACAATTGCGAGTAGAAATTCAATCTGAGGAGGAAGAAGCAGTATGAGTAATCAAACCGGTCTAATGGTTACACCAGTGGAATTTGAGGTAAATGGTGAAACGGTAAAACTATCAGGTAATACAGTAAAAAACTATCTAACAAGAGGAAGTGGGAATGTAACAGATCAAGAACTTGTGATGTTCATTAATCTCTGCAAGTTTCAAAAGCTAAATCCATTCTTAAACGAAGCATATCTAATCAAGTTTGGTTCACAACCAGCGCAAATCATTACATCGAAAGAAGCTTTCATGAAACGAGCCGAAAATCATCCGAAATACGAGGGATTTGAAGCAGGTATCATTGTAGAACGAGAAGGCAAATTGGTCGAGGTAGAAGGTGCTGTTAAGTTGTCTGCAGACAAGTTGATTGGTGGATGGGCAAAGATTCATAGGAGTGACAGAAAGCTACCTATCACATCAAGAATCAGTCTAGAAGAGTTTGGCAAAGGACAAGCCACTTGGAAAGACATGCCTCTAAATATGATAAGAAAATCGGCAATCGTTAATGCTCAACGTGAAGCATTTCCAGAAGCATTAGGAGCGCTTTACACTGATGAAGAATTACGACCAACAGCACCAACAGAATTAACTATAGAAGAAGAAATTAAGCAGCATGCAAACAGTGAAGTTATAGACGTTGATATGGATACAGGCGAAATTATTGAAGAGAAAGCTCCTACAAAAACACAGCAAAAAGAACCAGAAAAAGTAGTTGTTGTTAGTCCTGATTGGGCATGATTACGATTCAAACGCTCGCAACTGGTAGTAAAGGCAATTGTTATCACATAACAGACGGTCATACGCCTTTGCTACTTGAGTGCGGCATACGTTTTAAGGATATTCAGCGCAAACTCAATTTCAAGACATCTGATATAGCCGCATGTTTAATCACGCATGAACACAAAGATCATTGTTCTGGTATTAACGATGTCTTAAAAGCCGGAATCGATTGTTATATGTCACCAGGAACTAAAGAAGCTATAGGAATAAACCATCATCGGTTGCATGGCGTGGCGGTAAAACAGCAATTCAAAATAGGGACGTGGACAATTTTACCTTTCGACACTGAACACGACGTATCGGAACCGTTTGGCTTCCTATTAGCTAATACTTCAGGGGATAAGATACTTTTTATAACCGATTCTTATTACTGCCGTTACAAATTTAGTGGCATTTCACATCTTATGCTTGAATGCAATTACTGCACGGATGTGTTAAAACAAAACGTTGCAAATGGACGCATAGATAAAACAATGAAAAAACGTGTGATGCGTTCACATTTTGGTTTGGAACGTGTGATTGAGTTCTTAAAGGCCAATGATTTATCAAACCTTCAGGAAATATGGTTGTTGCATCTATCTGACTCGAATAGTGATGAACAATTAATTCGAAATGAAGTAGCAAAAGTGACTGGAAAAATGATTTACATTCCGTGAGAAAGGAAGATTTATATTGGGGAAATATCGGCAAGTCCAAGTGAGTTTTTGGCAAGATGCCTTTGTCTTAGATTTAACACCAGAGGAAAAATACTTTTACATCTATTTGATGACGAACAGTAAGGCTAATCAAATAGGAATCTATGAACTTCCTAAACGGATAATAGAAACCGAAACGGGTTACAACCGTGAGACGGTCGACAAGCTATTAAGTAGATTCGTGGAATATGGAAAAATCATATATAACGAACCAACAAAAGAAGTGATGTTACTAAACTGGTGCAAGCATAATTGGAACAATAGCCCAAAAATTGTAAAACGGGTTGAGGATGAACTAAAAGAAATAAAGTGTTTACCATTTATTGATAAATTCCTTGAAACCGTTGATACCATTGATGGAAATACAGTATCGATACAGTATCCATACAGTATGCATACAAAAGAGAAGGATAAGGATAAAGAGAAGGATAAAGATAAGGATAAAGATAAAGATATTATTCCTTTTCTCGAAGTCGTTAATTATCTCAATGAAAAATGCATAACTAAATATCGTTCTACTTCTGCAAAAACAAAAAAATTAGTTGCAGCTAGATGGAATGAAGGGTTTCGTCTAAATGATTTCACGAGAGTCATAGACATCAAATCATCTCAATGGCTGAAAGATGAAAAAATGTCATCTTTTCTAAGACCTGAAACCTTATTCGGAACAAAATTTGAATCTTACTTAAACGAGAAGGTGACAAAACGTGAAACCAATCAACAAAATGCTGAACGATTTAGAAAAGACAATAACATACCATTCTGATACTTGTGAAAAGCACAACGTTCGGCTAGTTGTATTTGAAGGAGTAGCTGAGTGCCCTAGATGCTTCGTGGAAAAAGAAAACGAACAGCTACAAACGGTAATAGTTGAGCGATTTAAAAACGCCAATTCTCTTGTTTTAGCACAAAAGAGTTTGGTTTCTGATAAGACCCTATTAGATGCAAGTCTTGTGAACTACGAAACATTTGAAAATACAGAAGAACACGCTAATAAGAAAATCGTTTCGGAATGTATTCGTCGCCTGAAAGTAGGACAAACGTTCAACGTAATCTTACAAGGTAAAGCAGGAACTGGAAAAAGTCACTTATCCTACGCCATGTTAAATGCTTTGAACGAAGCGAAAGAATTCGATAATCAGAAATCTTGTTTGTTTATCAGCTTTGACATGATGTTGCGAAAAGTGCGTGAGACATTCACTTACAAAGAATCGCCATATAACGAATTTTACTTTCTCAATCTTATTGAAAAAATAGACTTTCTTGTCATTGATGACTTGGGTGCAGAAACAGGTGCAGTTCAAACAGATAAGGCTGCAAGTGATTTTGTACATAAGATACTTTACGCCATTTCAACCAGTCGGCAGGACAAAGCCACAATATACACGACAAATCTAAACAGTGAGTCGTTAAACCAATTATATGATTCTAAGTTGATCTCTCGTTGTTTTAAGAAACCGAAATTCATCATCTTTAAAGAATCAAAAGATAAACGGATAGCCGACAAACCGTTTTAGGAGGAATAGACATGTTGGAACAACTGTTAAACCAAATGATTATCATTGCAGGGCAATGGAGAGATGGACACGGAGATACTAAAGAATTGGAAATTCAGTTTGAAAGCACATTGATTAGGGTGCAAGAAGCCACGGGCAGAAGTAAAGAATCAGTAGTCCAGTTACTTCTTAAGTATTTAGAAAAAGAAAGTGTGGCAGCGTGATGATAATTGAGACTTGCAACCGTTGCAACCGTAAATTAAAAACATCTAAATCAATCCATGTAGGCATGGGTCCTGTCTGCAAGCGAAAACAAGCTGAAGCTGATGCGGAGTTTGAAAAGAGACAAGTAACAATTTACGAAGTACTCGAGTACACAGAGAAGTCGAAACGATGAGAAGTATACTTTTCGAGATAATCGGAAATCCCGTTGCGCAAGGTCGTCCAAGAGCTGGCAAGACATTTACTGGCAAGACCGTTTTATATGATCCTTTAAAATCTCGTAACTTTAAGCAGTATGTGAAATTGGTAGCTTTTCAACACGCACCAGATGAACTTATTACTGGTCCAATAGAATTATGTGTCGATGTGTATCGTTCAACTCCTAAAAAGTATCAAACAGGTCCTAAACAAGCTTTAATCGAGTCTGGAGAATTACGACCGACAAGTAAACCAGACGCAGATAACTATGTGAAGGGTATCAAAGACGGATTGAATAAAATCATGTGGCAAGACGATAGCCAGGTTGTGGATTTAACTGTAAGGAAGTTTTACAGTCTTTCTCCTCGCGTGGTGGTTTGTATCAAATACCAATCAAGAGGGAAGTGAGGACCTGTAATGGCTAAGAGAAAATGGGTGCTCATGTTTCGCAAGGAAGATGGCCAAAACGTATGGCTATATGAAGCGCTTCAACAGCACGATCTAAATGCTCGCAAACGACAAGGGTGGCGCTTATGTCACTCATAGATAAAACAATCCAATACGACGATCAAGGTCGCATGCTTTATCATCCTAAGTTTCATAAACGGCACGGTAAACCATTTACTTTGGAGGAACTTATATACCTCTGTAAGTATTGGGAAGTTGATGACCGTCAAAGCCTTTCATTCGCTTTAGGAAAAACAGAAGGCACGATTGCATCTAAAATTCATGATATGAAAAAGAACGGCAAATTCGAGGTTTACAAGAAATGGGTGGGTGAGTGATTTATGCATGGTTAATACTCGGCACGATGTTCATTGTCGCTCTGGGGTTGCTGATAAAGCAAGATATGGACCGCTGACCAATAAGGTTTAACAAACAAAAATAGAAAAGAGGAAATTAAAATGAAAAATGTTGAGATAATTGAAATCGCAAAAGTATGCCACAACGTAAATAAAGCCTATTGCGAAGCACAAAACGACTTTTCCCAGACGTCTTGGGAAGATGCACCTGCGTGGCAGAAAGATTCAGCGATGAACGGTGTTGAATACCACTTAAACAATGACGTGACACCCGAAATGTCACATGAAAATTGGTTGAAACAAAAACTTGAAGAAGGTTGGGTATACGGTAAGGCAAAAGATGCTGAATTAAAAACACATCCTTGTATTATGCGTTATGAACAACTTCCGAAGTTTCAACGAACTAAAGATGCTTTATTCAAATCAGTAGTCGATTCATTTAACTCTTAATACACAGTTCAACTATAAACGAGGTGAAGGAATGAAGCCGAAACTCAGAGCAAAAGGTGATACATATAGACCGCTAACAAAAGTACTGAAAGAGAAAAACGGTCTACCGACTAAAGTTGAGCTTAATGGGTATGAATATGCACTGATCCATCCTAGCTTTATAAATGGCCATAAAGATACGAAAGGGGAATAACTATGAGAATGAAACCTGTAAATATAGATTACCAAGGATTGCTAAATCTTGATATAATGGAACTACCAACAAGTTGTGTAGTGATAATTTGTGAGGGCAAAGCTAAGATTTCTGAACTTCCTGCATTTGCTGAGACGAAAATTACCACACATCAAGGTAAGGTAACCCGTGTTAAGTGGGATGAGGGGGAAGTGTTTTGAATTACTTTGAAAAATCATTCAATTTAACACTATTAGATTTAATTGTTGTGGCAACAGTTGGAGGATTAATAGTATGGATTATTAGTAAATTTCTTGATTATGTTGCAGTGCAAATAAAGAGTAAGCATGAAAAAAATTTTACCAAAATGAAAAAAACGATCCTAAAATTCAAGAAGTATTGGAAAATAAGAAAATTATTTAAATTAGAATATGATAAGGGATTGTATCAATCAATTGAGTGGGATAGTAAATTTAGATATTTATACCCTGCTGAAAAAAAATATTTAAAACGGCATGCAGAAATTCATAAAGTTCAAAAAGAGAAAGATGACGATTCGTTTAGAACTGCGTTAATCAAAACTTATACTTCTTAGTCCCACCAGCAATCTGGAGGACACCTGACAGCATTCCGCTGTTTTGGTGTCCTCTTTTTTTATTCAATAAAAAGGAGTGGAAAACATGCAGGAACAACCAACAATAAATGATCTGCTTAATAACTTTCATCAAGCATTACAGGCTTTAGCCAAAAGAATGAGTGAAATTGTTTCACGAATTTGGAAAGCATTATCAGACATTACGCAAACTATGGAAACCTTACTTACAGAAGAAAATAGAAATTATGAACGTCAAATTTTCAAGTTTGATTTAAAACCCCAGCGCATGAAGCATCAAGTCATTATAAATAAACCGCGGAACATGATTCGTAAAATAATTCACTAAGGGGATAGCACGATGAGAACATTGCAAAGTGAATTGTTCATGAAAAGACTCTCACAGACTCCTATTCAAGAGATAGAGAAAGAAGATATAAAGACAAGCAAACACCCAAAAGAAATGCTCAGTCGAAGAGAATGGCTTGAAATCATGGGGTGTAATCGAGATACCTATTCTCGCGGCAAAGGCGGAGCTATTCGAAGACGATAGGAGGAGATTTTATGACAACCATTTGGGCGGACGATTTGATTCAAGAGTACGATGAAGGACGTAAACAGTTAGGACAAAAACGGAATCAATTGAATAGGAATGACCCTTCGACTGCGCAAGATTTGACGATGATCAATAGCATGATAAGTGAAATGTCTTTTGCAATTGAATGGATGTCTACTGGAAAGCAACCAGGAACATATAAGGGAACCGACGAACGGTTAGTATATCAAAAGCGTTCATTTGAGAGTATGGACCTCATACCTGACATTACAAATCAATTAGATATTAATGATCACCAGTTGCGGTTGAGCGAAAAACAAAAGAAGGTGTTAGTTGATGTTTTCGCTTCCTTTTCCCTCCGTGAACGACAGTGTTACATATTACATGCTGCTAGAGAAATGAGCATGTCTGATATTGCTGAAGAGATAGGAATAAAGAAACGAACGGTTCAACAATACATTGAACGTGCGCGGAAAAAGGTCCAAGAAAAAGTTTCTTGACGTACGATGACGTACGAAGTTTACATAAATGAAGGGGAGAATTAAAGAGGGGATGCGTTCGAGCGTCATACTCTTCCCTGGAATGAATGAATTGCGCAATTTATTCAAAGCATCTCATTGAGGGTATTTTTTATTAGGAATTTCGGAGGTGTGGTGAAGTGAAGTGAAGTGGGAAAAAATTCGTAATGACTATGAATCATCTTCCATCACGTTATTGTCATTGGCTGAGAAGCATGATGTGAAGCTCGGAACTCTTAAAAGCAGAAAAAGCCGTGAAGCTTGGGTAAGAGATACAACTAAAAAGAAAAAGGATGCAACAATTTCTAAAAGGATGCAGCCGAAAGAAGTCTTTGTAGAGTCGGATGATTTAACCGATAAACAAAGGCTTTTTTGTATTTATTACATTAAGTACTTCAATGCGACAAAAGCTTATCAAAAGGCTTATGGATGCGCTTATTCAACGGCTATGACAAATGGTCATAATCTACTGAGAAATACTGAGATATCCAAAGAGATTGATCGGATGAAGGTTGAACAAGCTATGGAGTTAAAACTGGACGTTCGAGATGTGCTGCAGAAATACATTGACATAGCTTTTGCGGACATAACGGACTTTGTTCTATTCGGGACGAAAGAAGTCATTGAGTATGACGATAACGGTGTAGCAATAATTGATCCAGATGGAAAAGTAGAAACACGTACTGTTTCATTTGTAGATTTTAAAGACTACAAAGAAGTGGATGGCACACTCATCACTGAAGTGAAACAAGGTCGAGATGGTGTAGCGGTCAAATTAGCAGACAAAATGAAAGCACTGGAAATGCTATCGAAGTACTTTGACCTCCTATCAGAAAGCGACAAGAAGAAACTTCAGGAAGAAAAACTGAAAGCAGAGATTGTGAAAGTGACTGCTGAAACTAAAAATGAGGATTCGGGCATATCCAGAGTGGTGATTGTCAACGACAAGGAAGCGATGAGGATGGCGATGCAAAATGACGACGATTGACAAGACAGTAAACGTCATGGACCTGCTGAACCCTAACTTTTATTCCGTGTGGTTGAATGAATTGCCGAATAGCATCTTAAGCGGTGGTCGTTCTTCAATGAAATCATCTGTCATTTCGTTGAAACTGGTGATTGACTTCTTAGAAGATGATCAGGGTAATGTGGTTTGTTTGCGTAAAGTGGGAAAGTACCTTTCAACCAGTATTTACGAGCAAATCAAGTGGGCCATATATGTGTTGGGTGTTGATGCAGAATTTAGATTTATGACATCACCTTTGAGAATAATCCACAAACAAACCAATACCGCGTTTTACTTTTATGGTGTTGATGATCCTTTAAAGCTTAAATCTGCAAAGATTGCAAAAGGATATGTTATGGCGCTCTGGTTTGAAGAGTTGGCTGAATTTGCAGGAGTCGAAGACATTGATACGGTCGAGGATACGTTCATTCGTGAGAGGCTTAATGATAAAGAGGTAAAAGTTTATTACTCCTATAACCCACCTAGAAACCCTTATTCATGGGTAAACGAGTGGAAAGATAGCAAAGCAGGAGATAGCGATTATCTTCTTCATCACAGTACCTATCTAGACGATGAAAAAGGGTTCCTTTCTGAGCAGATGCTTCGGAAGATTGAAAAGTATAAAGAAAATGACTTTGATTATTGGCGGTGGATGTATTCTGGAGAGGTTATCGGATTAGGTGACACGATCTATAACATGAATCATTTTCATCTGGTTGAATCGTTACCTAGTGACGACCGAATCATATTAATCGATACTTCAACGGATACTGGCCATCAAGTATCAGCGACTACTCATGGCGCTTATGCTTTAAGTGCCAAAGGGAATGTCTATTTGTTAGACACCTACTATTACTCTCCTGCTAATCAAGTAAATAAGAAGGCTCCAAGTGAATTATCCATTGAGTTTTATGATTGGTACACATGGTTACGAAAAACGTATCCGTATCACATCGACAAAACGACAATTGATAGTGCTGAGGGTGCTTTGCGTAATCAAGTATTCAAGGATTACGGCATGAGACTCCATCCAGTGCCGAAAAAGAAGAAAATTGACATGATCGACAATGTGCAGGATTTACTTGCACAAGGTCGATTTTTTGTGTTGGATACACCACGCAATAAGATATTTCTTGAAGAACATCGTAAGTATCAATGGGATGTGAATACAATCAATTCCAACGATCCTAAGGTGACGAAAGAAGACGACCATACTGTCGATCAATTTCAATATTATGTTTGCGATAATTTAAGAAAGTTAGGATTGAAATTCTAAGGTGGTGACAAAGTGTTTAAAAACCTAATCTCCAAAATAAAGGCGGTGATGTACAAAATGGGTTTGATTAACGGCGTTAAAAAGCTAACCAATCGAAAAGATAACATAGCAAATGAAACCTTCTTCGCTCAAATAGAAGTGTGGAAGAATTTATATAAGGGTTATCACAGTGGCTGGCATGATGTGAAATACCAAACAATTAACGGAACTAAAGCAAGGCGTATGCAGTCGATGGGGATGCCGAAAGTGATCTCTCAAGAAATGGCCACACTCGTATTTAATGAGAAATGTGATATTTCCATTGATGATGGCGAGTCGGATTTTGCAGAGAACATTGAAAATGTTTTATCAAATAACGCGTTCAGTCAAAACTTTCAAAACTACTTAGAATACATGTTTGGGTTGGGCGGCACAGTTATTAAAGTTCATGTTATCGACAATCAAATCAAATTGTCTTACGTGTCTGCAGAACAGTTTGTTCCAATCGCTGACAATGGGCGGACCATTACAGAGGGCGTATTTGTAACGGAATCACGAAAAGGCGAAAACAAATTCACGCTGCTCGAATGGCATATGTGGGAACAAGGCATTTACACCGTTAAGAACGAGTTGTATAAAGCAGATAAAAATAGCGGTGATCTGGGTGTTAAGATTTCTCTTGATACAATGTATCCAGGCTTAGAGGATGAAGTACAGATTACTGGACTAACTCGTTCAATGTTCGTCTATTTCAAGCCGAATATTGCTAACAACGTAGAGCTAGATAGCAAAATGGGCATCAGCTTGTTTGCAAATGCAATGGATACTTTGCAGAGCCTGGATGTAGCGTTCGACTCGTTCCATCGAGAGTTTAGACTAGGTAAAAAAAGAATTGTGGTTCCTGCAAGTGCGATTAAAGTAGCTGTAGATCCTTTAACGGGAACTACGAGTCGTTATTTTGATGCCAACGATGAAGTGTATGAAGCGTTTAACTTCGAAGATGAGAAATCAGAGATCAAAGATGTTTCACTTGAATTACGAGTTGAAGAGCATGTTGATTCAATTAATGCATTGCTTGAGATTCTATCCATGCAAACAGGATTTAGTCCTGGTACATTCACCTTTGATTCAAAAGGATTGAAAACAGCCACAGAGGTAATTAGTGAGAACAGTAAAACCTATAAAACACGTTCAAGCCACATCACGTTAGTCGAGGAAGGTTTAAAAGACCTTGTTGAGACCATCGCTGAGGTGGCTTCTTTATATGGATTGTTCACATCACCAGATGAATTTGAAATGAAGGTTAATTTCGATGATTCCATTGCAGAGGACCGCACTACAAACGCAACATATTGGATAACGCTTGTTGGTGCTGGAATTGCTTCTCAACTGCAAGCGATTCAGAAGGTCCAGAAGGTGACAGAGGATGAAGCGTTGACGATTCTCAAACAAATTCAATTAGAACAAGGTTCAATTCAAGAAGCTGAGGATTTCATGCCAGATGATAGGGTGTGATGATGAATGTCACTTACTCCAAAACAGTTATATGACGCTTCCAAACCAATCACAGACGTTTATAGTGCCATTGAATTAAAACTACTAATCAACATAGCTAAACGCCTAAACGGGACATTAGATGAACTATCAGAGAATCCTATGGTGTGGCAATCAGCTAGATTAGCAGAAGCTCAACCGTTATTAAACGAAAATCGTGTTGCTATTTTTAAAAATAGTCCAATTGCGGAACGAGAGTTATTAGCAAGCATGAAAGAAATTAGCATGAAGCATCTTGAACAGAACGAAAAAGTTCTGCAACAAGCATTTGCACAAGGATTACTACCCGTTTCTCCTACAGCTGCACTTGCAAATGATGCTCAGGTGTTAACAATCTTAGCAACCTATAACGGTCGTGCGAAGGACAGGCTTAATAGTATAAATACAACCATGCTATCAAGTTCACAACAAGTTTACCGAAACATAATTAGCCAATCCACTGCAAGAGTCTTAACAGGCCAAGCGACTGCACAACAAGCTATTCGCTCTACCTTGTCACAGTGGAATGACAAAGGGATACCAGTTCTCACTCGAAAAAATGGTTCTGTGATGTCGGCTGAGGGTTATGTAAGCATGATTGTTCGAACGGTTACTAATGACGTTACTCACGACATGCAATCCAAACGCAATGAAGAGTATGAAAGTGATTTGATTGAAATAACCAGTCATGAAGGCGCTCGTCCAAAATGCGCTGAAGATCAAGGGAAGGTATTTTCTGTATCTGGTAGTCATCCAGTTTATCCACCTTGGTCAAGTAGTTCGTATGGCGAGCCTGATGGAATTCTAGGAATCAATTGTGGCCATCAAGATTACCCGTTTTTTGAAGGCATAAGTCAACGGACATCCGAGCCGACAGAAGATAGAGAAGAAAATGATCGGATTTACAAAGAAAGCCAAGACCAACGGCGTTATGAACGTGAAATAAGAAAAGCTAAACACCGCGAAGATATCTTAAAACAAGCAGGAGACGCTGAAGGTGCTCAACTTGCTGGGAAACTTGTAAGGCAACGGCAATCACGTATGAGAGATTTCATAGATGATTCAGGGCGTACTAGACGTTATGGAAGAGAAAGAATTCAGAGGAGGAAATAACATGAAAAAACTATTCAACCAAAAGAAGTTTCTGCCACTAAATATACAATTTTTTGCGGATGATCCAGCACCAACAGATTTACCAACAGACCCACCTACTGATTTGAATAGTGATACTCCAACAGATCCACCGAAAGGAGGTGAAAGCGAGTTAACTGCAGACGAACTTGATAAGTTGGCGGAATCCAAGTTTCTCAAAAAACTAGGTGTGGATGATTTCTCTCAGCTTGAGAAAACGCTGAAATCCCATAAAGATTGGGAGGAAAGCCAAAAAACCGAAGTGCAAAAGCAAACAGACCGACTGAAAGATTTAGAAACGTCATTAGGGACTGCCAACGATGAGAAATTCACCTTGCAATCGAAACTAGCCGCATATGACGCAGGAGTCACAGGAAAGAATGCTGATGCTGTTATCATTTTAGCCAAAACAAGAGTAAGTGATGATGTGGATATTAACGCAGCCATTAAACAAGTGGTTGATGAGTATCCACATTTTGCCGAAGCACCACCGCAAGAAGGCAAAAAGCCACCTCAATTTGTTCAAGACAAACACACGAAAGATAATTTGACCAAAGAGGAAGCATTCATGCAAGCCTTTAACTAGATTTTGCACTTATAAACCATTCAACTACTAGGAGGAAAAACAAATGCCGGTTTTAAATTATGCTGAACTATATACGAAAGCTCTTGAACAAAAATTCACGAAGGAATTAGCGTTTTCTAAGCTTTACAACACGTCAAATAACGCACGTATTCGTTTTGTGAATGCAAAAACAATTCAAATTCCACGTATTGACGTAACAGGAATGGTAGATACGAACCGTGACGCTATCACTGGATTTACTCGTAAGGTGGATAACGACTGGGAAACAAAAACACTTGATCATGACCGAGAGTTTGATACGTTTATCGACCCAATGGATGTGGATGAAACAAATGATGCGGTGACAATTGCTAATACCACTCGAGTGTTCAACGAAGAGCAAAAGATTCCTGAAATGGACAAGTACATGGCATCTAAGCTGTTTGCAGAAGCTACTGGCTATGGTGTAACACCTGTTACGACTGCTGCAACTGTTGCAACTGTTTTAACAATCTTTGACCAACTGATGGAGGATATGGATGAAAATGAAATTCCTGCTGAGGGTCGTTTGCTTTATGTGACACCTGCTTTTTATACACTTTTGAAAAACGCAGAACAAATTCAACGTCAAATTCAAGTCACTAGCAATAACGGAGCTGTAAATCGTTCTGTACGTTCTCTTGATGATGTTGAATTGATTCGTGTCCCTTCATCTCGTATGAAAACATTGTACAATTTCACAGTCGGAGCAGTTGCAGATCCTACAGCAGACCAAATCAATTTGATTCTGGTTCATCCAAACGCAATTCTTTCACCAGTGAAGTATGAGCAAGTGCTACTTGGTCAACCTTCATCTCTTTCTAAAGGGAAGTACACGTACTACGAACGTTCATATTGGGATGTATTTGTATTTGAACGTAAAGCACAGGCTGTAGCGTTCCACACAACACCATATTCAGCATAAGAGAGCTTAGGCTCTCTTTTCTATTTTAAATTGAGGAGGGAAACGAATGGCTAAAGTAAAAAAGAGTAATCGCGTATTAACGGTTGATGAAAATGCAGTCGAAGCTTATCTCAAACAAGGATATGACAAGGTTGATGATAAAGGGAAAGTTCTTAAAAAAGCTATTGCTGGTAAGTCAGTTTCTGCTGCAGAACACAATAAAGTGATTGAAGAAAACGATAAGTTGAAAGAGGACTTAAAGAAAGCAAAGGCTGATTTAACTGCAGCTAAAAAGTAAGGGGTGAGTTAGATGCCTTATATCACACTGGAGTATTATAACGACACCTACCACGGAACGCCGATTGATGCAGACGAGATTGACCGCTTCATCGGTCGTGCATCTGATGTGGTAGATATGGTGACCAACTATAAAATAACTGACTTTGATGCCCTGCATCCACGTATACAAGAGCTTATTAAAAAAGCGACCGCTGCACAAGTGGAATTTTTCGAAGTAGCAGGAGGCATTGATGAAATAGTAGCTGAATCACTGAATAATGCAAGCATCGGAAAGTTTTCCTATGGCAATAAAGCATCATCAGGGAATCTTTCTAGAACACAGGCGGCTATATCGCCATTGGTAATCCAATTTCTTTCTCACACAGGGCTATTGAATAGGTCGGTGAGTGTTTATGGCTAGATCCATACCTAAACGCTTGCTAATACATTCTGTGAATTACGAAGAGTATGTGGGCGATGACCGTTATGGTGAAACATGGGCAAAGCCAATTGAGATTAAATTCGTGAGGGTTGAGCCTTCGCGAAAGGTTACATCTAATGCAAACGGTGAGGACATTGTGGCTCAATCGCTTATTTTCATCGACGCTAAACACTCCAAACCATTTGTGAAGATGGAAAAGGGGTCGAAAGTGACGTTTAACGGAGTTGAGACCTTTGTGAACAAGGTAGATCCTCTTTATGCGTTCGGACCTAACATTCATCACTATGAAATAGAGGTTGTTTAGATGAAGGTGAAAGTAAATATGGATTATGGCGCTCTCAGATCAAAGATGGTTAACGCAACAAATAAAACTCAATCGATTTTGGATCTTCAAGTATTAAAAGATTCAAATAAGTTTGCTCCACAAGATTTATCGGAACTTAAGAAATCGAGTATAAGAACTTCTAAAATCGGTACCGGAGAATTAATCTGGGAAACGCCTTATGCTCGTAAGTTGTATTACAATCCCCAATACAAATTCTCGAAGGATAAAAATCCTTTAGCTGGCGGTTTGTGGTTTGAACGAGCTAAAGCTGAAAAGAAAAAAGTGTGGATAGTGGTAGCTAAAGCAGCATTCAAAGCAAATTTGTAGGTGGTGGCTCATGGATTTCATGGATAGATTATTGGATAAGATTGAATCTGAATTTGATTTATTTGGTTCATCAATCGTAATAGGTGGTTTGAATGACGGGAATAGCATTGCTGTTCGTCGAATACCATCGCCTCCTAGAAATCGTTTTATGGATGGTAACCGCACAGAGGAATATGGTGTTCAATTGCTCGTTAAGCACAGAGATGGTCGTATTGCGACTTCTACAACTCAAGAAATTTCAGATTTATTAGAAACACTAGAAGAACTGTCATCTAATGATGGTTCTTTTTCTTTTGTCAAAATGGAATGCACTACCTTGCCAAATTGGGTGGAAACAACAAATGGCAAAGAGCAAGTGTACACAGCACTGTTTGTTGCTGAATTATACAGAACTAGGGAGGTAATATGATGGTGGAATTTGAATTGCAATATAAAAATAAATTTAGAATTAATACGGCACCTGACACAGAACCAGGTGTTCTAGCGCTATTGGCGGCAGGAATTACTTCTGTTGAACCTTCTACAAACGATGAAGTTGATCAAACACCCTACTATGACGGTGAAGGCTATACAACCAGTACAGTTACAGGTGGTCAATTAATACTTTCTATCTCTGGTCATCGTGTAGAAGGAGATCCTGCACAAGATTTCATTTTCTCAAATATGCTTAAATTCGGAAAAAATCGTGAGACAGATTTCGAATGGGAACGACCGAATGGCGAAGTTATTTCTGGTGATGTAACGATTGCTAATATCGAACCAGGCTCAGGCGATGCAAACGCCAAGAGTGAAATCAGCTTTGAAATTCATTTCAACGGTGCGCCAGTTGTTACACCAGCAGTCTAATCAAACAAATATTCAACTTGAAGAGGGAGCTTAATGCTTCCTCTTTTTATTTAACTTAACAGGAGGACTAACCCATGACAGTAAAAAAATTCGAACTCAAAAAATCCTACGAAGTCATCGAGATTGATGGAAAGAAATATCAAATGGAGTTAAATGATGAAGCTTTGAAATCACATAGAAAGATGTTTAATGCAATGAAAGTGAAGATGGATGCATTACAAACGATTGATCTCGAGAGTGCTACAGAGGAAGAACAAGATAAATTAGAAGTCGATTCCATTCTGGCGATGAAAGAGACCATTGACCAATTGCTAGGAGAAGGATCTTATGATCCTATATACGAATCTGCAGGACGTTCATCTTACGCACTCGCACACCTTGTCTATCAATTAATGGAGGTAGTTGACGCTAAATTTAGCGACGTCCAAACAAAGAAAAAAGAGAACTACTATAAATCCTCTAAAAAGGTGAATTAATCGTGTTAACACTTACACAACGCTTTGATGACAAGGTGGAGATACAAGGTGAGATATACGTTCTAGATCTATCTTTCGACAACGTGCTAAGAGTTTTGGAAGTGTTTAATGATGTTGACTTTAACCCTTACGAACGGTTAGAAATGGCTTTTTCAATGCTAATACCCAATGAACCAGATGTTCCTTTTCAAACAAAGGATCAGATGGTTCTTTTTGTGTTGAAAGAATATGCAGGAATCGATTTCGAACAATCCGAGCAGCCGAAAGAAAAGCCATATTTCGATTTATATCAGGATGCAGGATACATATTCGCGTCCTTTCTTCAAGACTACGGAATGAATCTCTATGACTATCACGGGAAACTTCATTGGAAGCAATTTCAATCGTTACTTAGTAGCTTGGGCGAGAAAACGAAATTCAAAGAAGCGATTAAATATCGTGCAACGAAAGTACCTGGGCGAACGAAATACAACGCTGATGAAATTAAGTACATTCTCGCTATGAAAAAAGCTTACGCATTGAAGGGACAAGAAGATCCTGATTTAGTAGTTGATCGAGTGGATAGTGCATGGGAAAAGGTAGCGAACTTCTTTAAAGCAGGGAGGTGAAAATAATTGGCAGATGGCTCGATATTAATAGACTCCAAAATTGATGAAAAAGGGATAGATAAAGGCATATCAAGCCTTCAATCTAAAATGGGTAAAGTCAGTTCCAAAATGACAAGTGTTGGTACGGGGATGAGTAAAGCGGTCACTCTACCTATCCTTGCTGTTGGGGCCGCAGGATTAGCCGCAGCTGTTAAATTGGATGATGCGTATAACACAATCAGACGAGGAACAGGTGCTACTGGTGAGGATCTTGAATCCTTAAAAGAAAATTTTAAAAACGTATTTAAGAATGTACCTGAGTCGGCAGATGAAGTTTCAACCGCACTGGCTGACTTGAATACGAGAACAGGGCAAACAGGTGAACCGTTAGAAGCGTTAACAAAGCAGTTTCTCGAACTAGGTCGTGTCTCTGGTGAGGATGTGCCAACATTAATTGCTAGTGGTACGCGAGCCTTTGGAGATTGGGGTATTGCGGTCGGTGACCAATCTGATACGATGGACTATTTTTGGAAAGTGTCTCAAACGACAGGAATAGGCGTGGATAAACTTGCTAGTCAAATGGTTCAGTTCGGTGCTCCTTTACGTCAAATGGGGTTTGACTTTGATACGTCTGCTGCTCTTCTTGGAAAATTCGAAAAAGAAGGGGTTAATGCTGAACTGGTCATGGGATCTATGCGACAAGCATTAGGGAAAATGGCTAAACAGGGCATTGATGCAGAAACAGGTTTAAATAAGACAGTGGAATCGATAAAAAACGCAGGGAGTGCATCCGAAGCAAACGCGCTGGCAATTGAACTATTTGGCGCTCGTGCAGGACCTGATATGGCAGCGGCAATTCGTGAAGGTCGTTTTGAAGTAGATGAATTATTAGCGACGTTAGGTAGTAGCGAAGAAACAATAGGGAAAGCAGCCGCTGACACACAGACACTCGGTGACCGTTTTAGCATGCTGAAAAACAACACAATGCTCGCGCTTGAGCCAATCGGTAAAATATTAATGGAGTTCGCTGAAAAGTGGATTCCGCCTTTAATTGCAGCGGTTCAAAAAATGGCGGAGTGGTTCGGGAAATTATCGCCAACAATGCAATTAATGGCTGTCGTAATTGGTGTAATCTTTGCCGCTATAGGACCTTTCTTAGTTGTACTAGCTATGATTATCAGTTCTATTGGGACAATGATTCCAGTCATTCTAAAAGTCTGGGGAGTGCTATCAAAACTAGCGCCTATTTTCCACATCATCCGAACCGCCATGATGGTACTAATGGGACCTATTGGACTCATTGGGATTGCAGTTGGGGTATTGGCTTTCCTAATTTATAAATATTGGGATGAGATAAAGGCAATTACGAAGGCTGTTTTTTCGTGGATTGGTGATTTTTTAGTAATGATATGGGATGGAATTAAAGCCTACTTTACTTTCATGTTAGCTGTTTACAAGACTATATTTACTGCCGCATTTAATGCGATTAAAACAGTAATATCTGTAGCCGTAGGGGTTATTAAAACGGTAATAACATTTGTGTTTGATGCGATTAAGACTTATTTAACATTCGCGCTCAACCTCTATAAGACTATTTTTCTAACTGTTTTTAATGCGATTAAAACAATAATTTTAACTGTCGTTAATGTGATTAAAACCATTATTAATACGGTGTTTAATTGGATTAAAACCTATCTCACTACGGTGCTTAATATTTATAAAACAGTGTTTATGACAGTTTGGAACGCTATTAGAACAGCAGTTCAGACGATTGTAAATGCAATTAAAACGGTTATCAGCACGGTATTTAATACGATAAAAACAGTTATTTCAATAGCCATGAACAGCATTAAGACCGCCATTTCAACGACATGGAATAGCATTAAAACTATTATCTCAACAGCGATAAATAACGTAAAGTCGACCATATCAAACGGAATGGCAGCAGCATTAAAGATAGTGACAGACATTGGCAAGAAATTCAAAGAAGCTGGCGGTAAAATCATTTCGATGTTGGCAGATGGGATTACTGGAGCGATTGGTAAAGCCACTGGCGCAATCGGTAATGTGGTAAGTAAAGTTCGTGATTTCTTGCCTTTTTCTCCTGCAAAAGAGGGACCACTCAGCGACCTGGACCATTTAGACTTTGCCGGTCCTATCATGGATAGTATCAAGGGTGGACAAACCAAGGTCGAACACGCGATGAGTTCTTTATTGCAAATGCCGGACATGAATGGGCTTGTAGCTAATGCTTCAATGGGTGGTGGAGGATCAGTTCAACCCAACAATACAACACACCAAAATAATGGAGTGACAATCAATGTTCAAAATATGAATGTGCGTGATGAAAATGACGTTCAATCAATCAGTCGTGATTTATATGAGCATGTAACACGCAGTCAAAGGGGGCGTGGAAACCGATGATTCTAATTGATAATTATGATTTAACAAACTTGAATATTAAAGTTGAAGTGTCCACTCCTTATGCGAATTTAGCTAAGGTGACATCTCGAATAGAAGATAAAGAAGGGGGTGGAGCAACGGATTTCGGTTCAGTGCTCCATTCAACGGAATTAACATTCAATGTGGATATTAAAGCAACTAATGCTTACGACAATTATCGTCAGTTCATGGGACTTTTCATTGATAAGACAGGGAAGCCCCAAAAAGTAAAGATGAAATACAAAAGAAGTCCTCAAAAATACTTTTTATGTTCTTTATCGAATATCACGGAATTAAGTTACGTGGGATTGTATTTCGCAAAATTTAGTTTCACGTTAATTTCGTCCGATGGATACGCCATTAATGATCAAATTGTTTCAACCTTATACCCAAACGTAGGAAGTGTATCAGGAATCAGCTATCTTGGAGATTTGCCTACAGGATTTAAAATGACACTTTCGGGGACATTCGGAAACTTTAAAGCGCGGTTGAATGACTCTGATGGTTCCAATCAGGAATTCGTTTACACAGCAGCGAGCCATTCTGGGACATTGGTAGTCGATTCTGAACTTTATGACGTGGCGGAAGTAGGGGCATCTGGTTTACGTAATGCATCAGGAGACTTTTTGAAATTAAGTAAAACGTCTACATCCATTACCTTCACTGGATTTATTACTACATCTGTCCGACTTGAGTATTATCCAAAATGGCTGAACTAGAAATGAGGTGAAAACATGAGTGATGATTTATTGGTTCTCTATGATTTGAACGAAAGGTTTTTCACCTCTTTCGGTTTAGGTGTTCTTGCAAAAGCTCGGAAGATTAATGTGAGAAAAGTAATGAACGATATGTACACTTTGGATTTTGTGATTGGCAAACAAGAGCGAAATTCCGGGAAATTAATAGAGGGCCGTTTCATTAAAGCCAATGAGACGGTTTTTATTATTCGGAAAATTGAAGAAGTGGGACATGGTAATACAGCGGATTGCTATGTATTTTGTGAGCACATTATCACGGAATTGTTAGAAAAGCGTGTACCAGCATTTTCAAAGTTACGCACAATAACAACAGATATCGGCATTGAAATCCTGAAAGGAACTCGTTTTAAGTTGGTTCCTGATGTCGAGAAAACTCATTCCATCGTTCAGGAGAACTCTAACTCCATGAAGCAATTGCATCATTTAGCAGCCATAGGAAATTTTATTATTCTTCCTTCAGGGTTACCTGATGTGAATGGTATTTTTACAATTGTATACCGCCAAAATACGGGTAAACAAATTGGATTCTTTATTTACAACGAAAAAAACGCAAAACGTATTCATCGAACTACTGATGGAGCCAATGTAGTAACTCGTCTATATCCAGTAGGTTCAAACGGATTAACCATTGCACGTGCAGCGGCCAATTCAAAAGGGCTTATATACATGGATTCTGTGAACCTTTCTAGCTATGCTTATCCACGTGAAGTTGAAGTGGAGTTTTCAGAAATAGCTGACCCCGATGCACTATATGAGGCAGGACTGGAATTTTTGTCAAAACACGATAAACCCATTTTTACCTATGAAGTGGAAATCGACGATTTAACAGTTGAAGCATCGAAAGTGATTGAACTAGGTGACATCTTTTTAGCTCGTGATGACAACCTGGGATTCACTGCAGATGTGATGCTAGTTAGCATGGATCAAGAAATTGGCACGAATAAAGTGATTTGTGGTTTTGACACAAGGCAAAAGAATTTAGCAGATTTGTTTAATCAATCGTTTGAGCAAGAAGAGAACAAAGAAGTGATCACAGTCGACGCCAATAAAGAATTAATGACTTTGAATTCAACTTTTCAAGAAGTAGCAAAAGTAAACGTTACAGCAGCATCACCCACTATTTTGTTAGCTGGAGTTAATGTCTTATTAAATGTTACATCTGGAGGTTTATTAGAAGGTTCAATTGTATTAAATACCGGTATTCAGATTATAGAGATTAAACAAACACTTACTGCAGGATGGCATACTTTGGGCGTCCCTTTTTCAATTCCTGAACTGGTGGCAGGTTCGTCTACCATACAATTGAACTTGAAAATGTCGAGTGGATTGGCAATCGTCGATATGCAAAAAGCTAAAATGTACGTTCGAGGTGACAAGTTATTATCGGCTACTCAAGCTGGGCCACCAGGGGCTTCAATTAACGAACCAATAACAATAAACGCAGTAATAGAAATTATTGAAGATATTGTTGTTCATTCAAGACAAATTGGAATCTTGAATTATCCAAAGGATGCAATGGACTTGGAAACTACTCTTACGTTTAATGACACTGCAACCGTTATAGTAAAAACAGAATAAAAGAGGATGATAGATTTGAAGGATAAAATGAAATTAATTGCAGAGCCGAAATTAAAAGGTAAGGTGAAGATAGAAAAATTCGAAGACGGTATTTTGCATGACACAATTGAAAAACACAATTTTATAAATCCAAGAGCGAATGCAGTTTATGATATGTTAGCTAGACATTATATGTTTGGTCAGGGTTTCCTCCCTGTAAATAATGCAGAGCATCAACAAAACAACCTTTTATTTAGAACATTGATGTTAACTGATAACGTAAAATCGACAGACCCAGGAAATGAAACATATGTAGATGGGAAGCTAATAGGGTATGCACAAACAGAAGTTACTTATGTAGGTTCAGACTCGTTATTGGGCACGATTAATACGGCAGAAACATTTATCAATAATGAAAGAGCAAAATTAGTATTCGATTTTCCTACCTCCGCAGGAAACGGAACCTTCCAAAGTATCTATTTAACACCATTTCCAGGTAGTGTTTTTGATTTATTGGCAGGTTTAAGAGTGCAAATTCCACTAGACGTTAAGGCGAATCTAGGTGGAGCAGGAACGATTGACCATTCCCGATATGCATATGATCATTTTAGTGGGGATATTTATATAAACAGAAGCCCTAATTTACACAGATTAAGAATATTTTATGATGTTTCCACAGGTAATTTTTCGTTTGCAGGCGAAATAGTTAGAACGGTTGCGTTACTATCTAGTAGAAATAATTCGGGTTTTTGGTTCACTCAAAATGATTTAATGTGGGCCACTACTGATCACAAAGTCTATAAAGTTCCTAAATCTGATTTAACTGGATCACCTGTTTTAGTGGCTACTATGCCAACAGCTATAACAAGTAGTGGTTATTCTGCATATACTGTCGGTTACGATCATTCTGAAAATCAAATTGTATTCATGCGGACAGATGATAAAGTTTTAATTCGTTTTGATTTAGAACTAAATGAAATCAACCGAACACCTACAAGTTTTCCAGTTGGTTGGAACTTTCCATTACAGTTTTCTCACGATGGAACAAAATTATTTAAAATGAACAATCCATATAGCTCGGGATATATTAGTTACTATATGGACTTAACAGATAAAGAAGTGAAATTATTTAGAACTAGTTCGTCATACGGTTCATTCGGTTCTGGTGGTGATAGCAGGTATGGAGTTTTGTTTGATTACTCAGATGAATTTTTCTTGCGAGTGAATCCATCATATATCGAATTAGTTCCTAAAGTGTTTTTCGGATCTAGGGTTTTATTAGAAACGCCTGTCACCAAAACAAATGCCGAGACAATGAAAATTACGTATGAATTGGAGTTTCCTCCATATCCTTTAACGCGTTATGTTTCTCCATCAGTATGATACTAAAAGTTGGTGGGACCTTATTTAGGAATCTAGTATATCAAGATGAAATGTTCAGAAGATAGATATGTGTACGATTACTTAAAGAACGTCCACACGGGCGTTTTTTTGTTTACTTAAAAAGAAGGGAATTGAGACGATGAATCATAATACAGATACAGCATATACGTTTTTTATTGGAGGGGGCTTTGCAGCGCTCTCTTTTTTAGTGGGAGGATTTGATAACTTGATATTAGCTTTAATCATATTTATGACAGCTGACTATATAACGGGTTTGATGGTGGGTTGGCAGACAAAGACATTATCTAGTTCCATAGGATTTAAGGGTTTAATGAAAAAGACGGCTATGCTATTTGCAGTAGTGGTTGCCGTACAGCTTGATGCGATTTTTGGTAATCAAGGACAGTTTATGCGGTACGCCATGATTATGTATTTAATTGGACTTGAAGGTGTATCACTCATTGAAAATTTTGGACATTTAGGATTTAATGTCCCTAAGCAAGTTAGTGATGCATTTACTCAGCTTAAAAACGAAAATGGGCCTAAAACAGAGACGCCAAAGGAAGGTGATAAGTGATGGCAACTATTCAAGATTTACGACCAAACACACCACGTACCAATGGAACTCGGTTTCTAAAAGCAATTAAACATATTGCTCGACATCATTCAGGAGGAACAACAGGTAGTTGGGCTTCATTCTGGCCATTCTGGAATAAAACTAAAGGATGGGGGACTGGAGGATATCATGAAATTATCTTGCTTGATGGAACGGTTCAGCTCTGCTATGACCCAGAAGAAATTACAAATGGCGTAGGTGGCCACAATTCAACAACTTATCATATTTGCGTGGTTGGCAATGGATCCTTTACTGCAGTACAAGAAAAAGTGTGGGAAGAACGATGTATTTTTAATATGAAGAGATTCGGATTATCTGCAGATAAAGTATTAGGACATAAAGAATTTAATGGGGCAGCTACAGCATGTCCAGGGATTGATATGGGCATGGTTCGGAATAGGTTAGTATTCTTACAGCTGAACGCTTCTAAGCCCGTAGTCAAACCTGTAGCAAATCCTATAGAAAAGGGGAATGATAGTGTGTTTACTTATTTAAGTCGAGGAGATAAAGGACAAAAGGTAAAACAGCTGCAAGCGAATTTAATAAAAGTTGGATTAAAACTTGCTGTAGATGGGAGTTATGGACCTGCAACTGAAAATGCAGTCAAGGCATACCAAACAGCAAATGGACTAACTCCAGATGGTTTTTACGGATTTGCTACAAAAGCTAAACTAGAATTTGCTGTAAAACCAGCACCGAACAATAATAAACAATATCGGCTAATGACAGGTACGTTTAGAACAAAAGAAGCCGCCGAAAACGCAGCAGCTAAACTGAAAAAACAATTCGGTTGGGTCGTTTACGTCAAGGATGCATGAAGTGATATAATTAAGTCATGCAGGGCATCCTTTGCCTAGATGGACCACTCTTAATCGGGTGGTCTTTTTTATTTGAGCAAAATCCATCTGGTGCATCCAATGGATCTCATGTCAAACATTTTTTGAGCTTCACATTAAATTATATGATTTTAAAGGAACTTTAGATTTTATTGTCGAATAAAATACTGTAAGGTATAAGAGATAAATAATTTTGGTATTATTAAATATTATTGGGTAGTATACTGTATAGGTCTGAATGTAAATGAATTTCTAAAGTTTCCTAAAAAGAGGAGAATTAATATGGAAGTTTACGGCAAGGTTTTCCGTAAATACTCTCACAATGAACTAAATATTTTTAATAAATCATATAATCCTGAGAAAGAAAAATACCATGAGGTAATTTTGGAAATGAAATCCCGTGGTTATAAACAAGTGATTATAAATTCAGAACTAATGGTGAGAATTTTAAATGAAATAATATTGAATGAAGGATTTATTCTTCAAATAAAGTTTACTGATAATACAGATGAAAACTTAATTGTTGATGTAACCAATTTAATTAAAAATATAAGACATAATCCTATACAGTTTATTAATCTAAAAGAAAAATTAGATTGGGCTTTGGACAATAATTCAATCGATATTTTTAATGTTGAGTTATTATACAAAAATAATAAATATACTGTTTATTCAAATGGTTTAATAATGGGAAATGAATTAAATGTAATCTACGAAGAAATTGTAAAAAAAATACTCATTGAGTATCTGTCATGACTGATAAGAAAAAAGAAATATCTAAGGAAATAAAAGGGTATATAAAAAATTTTTCTATTCTATTTTTGTCAGGAATCCCATTATACTATGGTTTGTCGATTGCAAAATCGATTTTTAATATTGAAAACGAAAGACTTATATGGTTAATAGATTTAGGGTTTTATAATTTGATATTTTCATTAATTGTTGCAATTATTTTATTTTTAATCTCTATAAAGAGAACTAACTTAGAGATTAGTCTTTATTATTCTGAAGATAAACTTAGTAAAGTAACCTTAGAAAATGATAAAAAGAAAACAATACATTTGGGAATTACAGTGAAAGGTAATAGAAGTAATATTCCTGATAGAATTACATTACACTATCCTGATTGGTTAGACTTGCAATTGAAAGGTGCAGAGTATATAACAGCAGAAGATTCTCTAAATCAATACTATTTCGATTTGCAAAAAATGTTTAATCAGCAAAAAGAGATTGATCTAACAAAGATAATTCCAATTGATATAACGGGCTATTCAGATGCAATGAATAAAATTAAAATAATCCCCGAATTAACAAAAATAGAACCGAAAATCCGATTCTTTACGAGCATAAAACTACAAGGTCTCAAAATTAATTTAAAGGGGAATTGAAGATGACACTATCCAGATGGTCTGATGATACTGAGAATTCTATGGAAAGCATTATTAGTAATATGTTAAATTATTCAAATTGGCACGTTCCAATAAAAGACCCGTTAACTGATGAGGATTTACAGTTTAGAATTACTAAATCTTTTCCTAATGACAAGACTACTGAGTTAAATGGAACGGAAATAAAATATAATGTAATAAATTATGATTATGAAAAAGTAAGGAACGGGGAAGAAAATAATGAAATGCGATCCATCAGATTATATCCAACTAGCGGTTATTTAGTTGTTTATTCTGATACCATCAATACTCAATACATAACGAATAGATCAAATTCTGATCCAACAAAAACCATCTTAAGAAAAGTAAACAATTATACAGGTCAGTTAGAAATAAAGAGTAATCCCTATCAAATATCGGAGGACTTATTCACTTGGATGATTTCAAAGGTTTTAAATAATACCGAAGAATCAATTGATGAAACTTCCTTGTTGAGTATTAAGAAAATAATAGGATTTAAGGGATCTTCCGATGATAAATTAGCAGAAGTAATAGGTTCAGGTAATCGAATCATGAATTCACTAAGCACATTGGCATTTTTATTCGATAATGAAGAAGTAACTTATGTTAAGCCTGTAATTGAATATAATGGGCATACAGTAGAACTTTTTTTAAATTTAAGCGGGAGTATTGATATAAATTTAGAAAATTATATCGGAAATTTTTTCATGGACCCCCCAGATGAAATGAAAGCGAAATTAGCTTTAATGATTTCTCTTGAAACGATACCGAAAATAATTTCTAATTACGGAAATGATCTTACAAGTAGAACTTGGTCTGTAGAGAAAAAAATTGAATTCATCAAATCAATTGGTGAAGAAATTCAAACAAAAGTCAATGAAAAAGTTAGAGGGTTAGAAGACACCGAAATTTAAGCATATCTCTCGGATTATTTTTATTCGAAAAAGCACTAATTAGTAGTGCTCTTTAATTTGCCCTAATGTCTATCTAAACTTTTGCACCTCTAACCGGGTGCTTTTTCATTTACCTAAATGTCGAAATTTGACGAACGATTACACCCCCAATTTGTTTTTTCTTCCTTTATAGTAATGCTAAGAGGTGCTCAAAATGATTTCAAAAGAATTAATGAAAAAATACCAAGTCAAGAACGCGTGGATAAGCTCCAAAAAGGACGATAGAGTTGTAGCTGGATTTACAAATGCTGGCCTTGGTGAGTGTACCGACGGAAAATGGCTGGTGGTAGTAGATTCAGAGGTACTGATATTAAACACAAGAGCAACAGCGACGAAGCGAATACGAGAGCGTGATTTCTGGACCAGAATGAGTAGGAGTTACCGAAGTAAGCCATAAGCATCTGAAAAGGTGATTTTTTATTTGTGGATAATAAAAACCCAACCACTATCGAGGAAGGGCTTAAGGTTGTTTCTAAATTAAATGCAAACTAACATTAAAACCTCTTTCATCTCTTTCAATAATCACTTCTTCATCATCTGAATCAGGGTTTTCTGTCTTGTGATTACCTCCAGTAAAACTTCATGAATGTTATTCATTAGCAATTTCCAATTGGAATATAATAAGAAGATTCATTAATTATCACAAAAAATATCACATTTTATATAAAAAAACTTAAAAAACCATGAAACAGAAAACACTTTGATATTTAATTCCTCTCTATTAAATAGCACTTGATATGTAGTGTGAAACGTAGCGAAATCAGCTACATATATAAGTGGCACAACGGGTAATGAATAAAAAAGGCCTAGAAGGGAAAAATAACTTCTAGGTCTTTGACTTTATTTGTATGAATCTACACCTACAAAACCATACTTCTCAAGTTCTGCAAATACAGGATTTAATTGAATATTTCCTTCACCAATCACTTCTCCTTCAATTAAAACGAGTGGATAGAAGAATTCATCCTCTAAAACACGATTTGCAATATTTTGTTGCCGTTCGTTTTCAATTGGCTTTTGAATATCAATATAAATTATTTTATAAAGTTGATTCGGGTACTTTCGATTGATAGCTGCTTGCAACCATTCGTATGTATCCCTAGAGGTTGGTGCATTTGCACAACTAGCGCATATAATATCAGCACCGAAGATTTCAATTAAGAGTGTTTTTTTGTCCATGTAATTAATTCTCCTTTAGTAGGTACTGTTGGATTTTTTCATCTCTTCACATTATAATATTTATAAGGGAAGGAGTCGAAATAAATGACTGATACAATGATGACAGATCAAGTTCAAGAAGTACTAGATAAATTACGTCCATTCTTACTGCGTGATGGAGGAGATTGTGAACTTGTTGATATCGAAGATGGCATTGTCAAACTTCGTCTTCTTGGCGCATGCGGAAGCTGCCCAAGTTCTACAATTACGCTAAAATCAGGAATAGAACGTGCACTTTTGGAAGAAGTTCCAGGAGTCATTGAAGTAGAACAAGTTTTTTAATTATAAAAGCTTAAGGCGCTACGTTTGCTAACTGCCGATAGAGAGACCGAATCGAAAACTTGTTTTCGGCAATAGGTCTTGAAACGAAGGTGCGAGTTGGTGCTTGTAGCTAGTAACTAAGGGGCCTATTACGGGCTCCTTTTTTAAAAGTATCTATTCATTCATTATACCCAACACGAAATTAATGAACAATCAATTTAAATTGCTCTGCTTGAATGTTTAGGACAAAAGTTGGTATCATATAACTATAGAAGGAAGGTGTAACGGATGACACAGATTGTCGAATTATCAGAAGCTGCAGCTTACCAAGTGAAAGAAATGATGACCCATAATGAAGAACAAGGCTCATTTTTACGTGTAGCTGTTAATGGTGGAGGATGTAGTGGTTTATCATACGGAATGGGTTTTGAACGCGAGAAAACAGATTCCGATACAGTTTTAGATCAACATGGATTAACTATTTTAGTATCAAATGAAGATAAAGCAATTATTAATGGAACAGTGATTGATTATAAACAATCTCTAATGGGTGGCGGATTCACGATTGAAAATCCGAATGCTATCGCATCTTGTGGCTGTGGCTCATCATTTACTACAGCTACAAAAAAAGGAACTCCAGAGAATTGCTAAGACCGAATCTATTTCGGTCTTTTTTCTGTAAATTCAAACCTTTTATACTTCATAAGATTATATTGAATTCAATACACAAAAGGTCTATTATTGTAAATAGTACGTTTGTCGAAAATATAGACAAATTAGCTGTAGTTATCAAAGCATAGAAATATCTCTTTTTCACTAAAGAGAATGTATATAAAACAAATAGAAGGTGGTTTGAATCTTGGTGAAAAGACCGAAAATTTTAGTGTTAGGCGCCGGGTATGGCGGATTATCAACAGTAGTTAACTTGCAAAAAAATATTGGGTCAGATATTGCAGATATCACATTGATAAATCAAAATGATTATCACTATGAATCAACTTGGTTACATGAGGCTTCAGCTGGTACATTACGTCCAGACCAAGTACGTTTTGACATTGCAGATGTAATTAAAGCAGATAAAGTGAAATTTGTTAAAGCATCAGTTGAAGGAATAGACATTACTGGTAAACAAGTGACAACTGATACTGGCGTATTTACTTATGATTACTTAGTAATTGGTCTTGGATTCGAAGGCGAAACTTTTGGTATTCCAGGTCTAGATAAATATGCTCTATCTATTGCTAATGTAAAAGCAGCTCGACAAATACGTGAACATATTGAATATCAATTCGCTACATGGTCACTAGAAGAAGTAAAAGACGACAGCCGCTTAACAATAGTGGTTGGTGGTGCAGGATTTACTGGTATCGAGTTCTTAGGTGAACTAGGTAATCGTGTTCCTGAACTTTGTAAAGAGTTTGATGTACCACAAGAAAAAGTTCGTGTTCTTTGTGTAGAAGCAGCTCCAATGGTATTACCAGGATTTGATCCAGAATTGGTTGAATACGCAGTGGGACATCTTCAAGCAAAAGGAATTGAATTCTCAATTGGAACTCCAGTTGTTGAAGCGACTCCAGAAGGCGTTAAGATTAAAAAAGGTGAAGACGAGTTTGAATTTGTGAAAGCTGGCTCAGTCGTTTGGGCTGCAGGTATTCGCGGAAACCGTTTAATCGAACAAACAGGCATTGAAAATATGCGTGCTCGCGTTAAAGTTGAAAAAGATATGCGTGCTCCAGGTCACAATGATGTATTTATCGTTGGTGATTGTGCATTATTGATAAATGAAGAAATTAATCGCCCTTATCCACCAACTGCACAAATTGCTATGCAACAAGGTGTAACAGTGGCTAAAAACTTACTTTCTTTAATCAAGGGAGAAGAAACTGAAACATTTGTACCTGACTTAAAAGGTAGTTTATGTTCACTGGGTGAAGACGATGCTATTGGCGTTGTTTTCGGTAAAAAAGTGACTGGTTCTAGAGCTTCGTTTATGAAGAAAATGGTAGATAACCGTGCTCTTTATATGTTAGGTGGCGCATCACTAGTTGTGAAAAAAGGTAAATTTAACGTTCTTTAAAAGTTCGTTTATCGTCTCCCATCTGGAGTTTTCAGATGGGAGATTTTTTGTACTGAAAAAAGAAAGTATGAGTTTTTAAGTGTTACACCTTAGAACTTGGAGTAATCTTATGCCTAGCTACTAGAGACAGCTCTAGGGACCATTTATGGTGTCAGAAAGGCATACTTCCAGCACGGGTGTGTCGTACTAAGATGAGATTTTCCGCTTGGCTCTTACTTGAAGGAACATTGAACTTTGTTTTCAGGTATCGAACCAAAACTTTAGAGCTAAAAGGAACTTTGCGGTTTTCTATGATAAAAGAGTTGAATTTACGGAAATAAGTATATGCATAGACGTAAGTTTGCACCATTATGGAAGGAAGCTATATTTTTCTAATGAGGAGATGATGAAACTAATGGCTAAAAAAGATAGAGGAAAAGTATGGTTAGGCGTATCTGGATTAGTTATTAATCATTTAAATGAATGGCTCGTAGTAAAGAAAAGATATGGGGGACTTGACGGCAAATGGTCATTTCCAGCTGGATTTGTAGAACCAGGGGAAACTGTTGATCAGGCAGTTTGTCGAGAAGTACAAGAAGAAACTGGAATTGAAACAATGGTTCAGGGTTTAGTTGGATTTAGAACCGGGGTAATAAGAGGTGAAATAAGTGATAACATGGCAATTTTTATTTGTGAAGAAACTAGTCGTGAACAATTGGTTATCCCACAATTAAAAGAAGTATACGAAGCAAAGTGGATGAGTCCAGTTGAATTGAGCCAGGATCCACATACATCGGTCATGATACATGAATTGGCAACAAAGACCTTAGGGCAGGGTCTACAAGTAATTGAAGGCATTAACCCTGGTGATGTATTTGGCTATACAAGCTATAAATTGTATTTTTAAAAGAGTTAGAAAACAAGAGAAAAATAAAGAAATAACAAGAAAAAGCCTAATGTATTCGTTTACATTTAGGCTTTTCCTTATTTACAGATTTTTTTGAATATGTTATATTATCAGAATATTATGAATCAGAGGAGATGGTACAAATGACAACTTATAAAAAAGATGTTCAAAACAATGATTGCCCATACTGTAAAGGGGATGGATATTTTCAATTACGTCTTGGTGGATCAGAAACATGTGCTTGTTGTTCAGGGTCTGGAAGAAAGTAAACTCTAAAGAGGGTTCTTTTCGGTGAAACACCGAGAAGAGCCCTTTTTATTTGATTCAATTCTTGCTCTTATCCCAATTCAAATCTCACTACTTTTTGGAAAACACAAAATATGTATGCATAATTAGCATTTTTTAGTAATATTCTCCTATAAATAGCCACTTCTATTTCCATAAAAATCCTACCTTAGAATCTATTATATTATTCTGAATATTGTTACAATTATATTACATTACATCAAGTGCTTGCTTAAATAATAATTTGAGGAGGGAGAAGATGGATAAATACATGTATTTGATCCCGTACGAATTAGTGGAGCAGTTAGAAACGGTGAATGAAATACCAAAAGGAATTGAAATTATTCAAGCCCCTGAGATTTGGAATGAAACAAAAGGAAAAGGAATTACTGTAGCTGTCTTAGATACAGGGTGTGATACAGATCATCCAGATTTGAAAAATCGAATTATTGGTGGCTATAATTTCACAAGTGATGATGAAGGAGATCCTTTGAAATTTGAAGATTACAATGGGCACGGAACGCATGTTGCGGGAACAATTGCTGCTAGTAGTAATAACAGTGGAGTTGTTGGAGTCGCACCAGAGTCAAACCTATTAATTTTAAAGGTACTTGGTAAAAGTGGTTCAGGAAAATATGATTGGATTATCAAAGCAATACGCTATGCAATCGACCATAAAGCAGATATTATTTCGATGTCTTTAGGTGGATCATCTGATGTAAAAGAACTTCATGATGTAATAATTGAAGCAGTAAACCAAAATATATTAGTTGTATGTGCTGCAGGCAATGATGGTGACGGTCAAGATTCAACTGATGAACTCAGTTATCCTGGATGCTACAACGAAGTGATTAGCGTAGGTTCAGTTAATTTAGAAAGGAAGTCCTCTGAATTTACTAATTCGAATAATCAAGTTGATTTAGTAGCCCCTGGAGAGAAAGTGACATCAACTTATCTTAATGGAAGTTATGCTACACTAAGCGGCACATCTATGGCAACTCCCCATATATCAGGTGCATTGGCACTATTAAAAGTAATATCTAATTGTGCATTTGATAGAGATTTAACCGAACCTGAGTTGTATGCCCAATTGATAAAGAGAACAGTTCCACTTGGTAACTCGCCAAAAATTGAAGGGAACGGACTGATTTATTTAACCCTATTAGATTATGTGGAAAATGTGTTTAATCAACAAACTGTGAAAGCGCTAATTAATATATAAATGAAAACAGATGCCCTCTACTTCTAACAAGGCATCTGTTTTTTTAGTACATGTTTTATCCATTCAACACGTCCCCTTCAAGCCATTCCTATGCCCATTAAATCGCTGACAAAGCCTAACCCAAATGAAGAAATTAAGAAATATCAAACTAACGTTATGTGCCTTAAACTTTATTGACTTTGGATATAGTAATGAGTTAATGGAATGCTAGTTATTGAAACTTTAATAACAACTATTATTTTTCACTATAGGTTGTGAAATCTTTCCATAATTCTTCTTTAATATATAACTACTAATAAAAAAAGGAGAGGATAATTCATGTACAATTTCGATGTACCCTTATGGACAATGATCTTAGGGAATTTTGGATTTCCAATCGCTATTACTATCTATTTGTTCTGGCGGTTTGAAAGAAGAATTGAAAAGTTAGAAGACGCAGTTTCACAGCTTTCTGATGTAATAAAACATTATTACTATTGAACGAGTTGGAGAAATGGAATATGAGGAATTTATAAACTTTTAAGTTTAATTAGATAATAACAGATAAAGGTACTATCTTTTTTTTACCACATAACGGAACTAACGTTCTTTATGGGAGGTATTAATTTGAAAGATTCTTATAATCAAAGTGTTGAAACGTATCTTAGTAAAATTGAAAAGCATATGAAAAATCCTATTATTAAATCGTTCTTAAATATAGCAGAAAATATGGATCTCTTAAAAGAAGTTATTAACAATCCAACAAGCATATTAACGAAAAAGCTAGATGATACGTTCAGGGAATTTTATTTTAGAATCAGATTTACCAGTTATTTGTCTCAAGCCATCTATTTTAATGCCATAAATTATGATAAGAAAGTAAAATTGTTTTCAGATAGAAATAAATCTATTTTGGATATACCCGTAAAAGATAAGAAAGGTAGAACGGTAATTGAGCTTTTTTGTTCAATGGAATGGAAGGATTGCCAAGAAGATTGTATTTATTCTTCAAATATTAAAGACCATTTAACAAATGACTCATTATATAAAGGAATTGAACAATTAACAGAAAATCAGCGTCAACTATTAAGTTTGGCATATATATTTGATTTAACTGACTCTGAAATAGCAACTTATTTTAATGTATCCCAACAAGCAGTTTCCAAAAGTCATAAAAAAATATTGAAAAAGTTAAGAGAAATTATTGAAAATGGATAGAGAGGGAGGGGGTTTGAATGAATAAAAGTCTATTTACACTAGTTAAACAATCAAGAACGGATAACAACTCACTAAAAATCGTGATTGACTTATTTTCTCCTAAAATTCACAGGTCATTACAACAAACAAAAAAGCAATTTAGGGAAGACTTATCCCAAGAATTAAAAATTAAAATAGTAGATTGTACCAGAAATTATGATGTTGATAAGACACCCGGATATTTTCAAATGTTAGATCTTCTTGAAAGAAAAGGTATGCAAAATTACGACGAAGAGGATAAAGAATTATAGTTTTAAAATACAAATATTGTAACATAGTATGGTAGTTAGACACAGGTCTGTACTATTAATTAGTATTACACAAACATGTTTATTGAAAGGAACATATCATTCATGTAAACTGTTGAAAGGAAGCATGGAGGGAAGATTTTAATGGATGGTAATTTTACACTTGTAACAGCTATGTTATCAGTATTATTATTTTTAGTAATGTTTTTCGGTATCGCCTTTTTAATCAATATGTTACTTCGCGCGACCTGGTTAATGGCTATTGTCTATCCTATCGTGGTCATATTAATTATTGATGAAGTTGATTTCTTTGATTATTTCACAGCACCGAAAATGGCATTTCTAGAGCTTGGAGACAAATTAATGTCACTTCATTTCGCAGATATTTTAGTTTTATCAAGTGGTTTACTTGGTGCAATTATTGCTGGAATTGTGATTAAAATGTTACGCAAAAATGGATATCAAATGTTTTAACAATGAAAAGCGCAACTCAAGCACCATAAGACCAGCTCCGAAATGAATCAAAAACTATTATTATGAATGAGTTTCTGAAGCGAAGATCTAGGTTGATCTGTGGAACTAGATGCGATTATCATCAATTTGTAAAAAAGCAGTGAACTCATTATGAGTTCACTGCTTTTTACATGATAAATACATAAACAATGGTAGAAATGATTATTCCGGTTAAGGCGCCCATTAAGACTTCGCTTGGTTTATGCCCAAGAAGTGTTTTAAGTTCTTCGATTTTTTCTTCATTCTTCTTTTGTGCCCAACCCTTCGATTGATTCACAAAAATTTGAAAGTCAATGCGCATTTGGTTAATAATGATGGCTTGTTGTCCTGCTTGAAAACGAACGCCAGATGCATCAAACATGACAATAATCGCAAAGATTGCAGATACTGCAAAAAGAGGTGACCCAAGACCAGTTTCAAAAGCAACCGCTGTGGTTAGTGCTGTAACGGCGGCTGAGTGAGAACTTGGCATTCCACCAGTTGAAGTGAAAAGCTTCCAATCAAGGACGCCTGTCACTATATATGTAATCGGAATTTTAATGAATTGAGCAAATATAATTCCGAAAAGTGCGGCAATGAGCGGAATATTGGTTAAGATGTCCATAGGCTTATCCACCCTTTCAAGTTCGTAATTGTTTAGTAAAGTATACCAACCACAGCTCAAGACCTCAACCTGTGTTTAAACAGGTAGTTACAGATAATTCGAAAAGCGTAAGAATTTCGTATATAATAGAAGTCGAATGTATATAATTGGAGGGATTTATTTGAAAACAGAAGTTACGGGAGTAAACTTTAACGAAGTTCAAGCAGAAGTATTAATTGTGGGGACATTTAAACATCCTGAAAACACACAATACTGGTCTGAGTTAGTTTCATTTTATGGTGCATCATTAGAAAAATGGGTGAAATCTGGTGATATTTCTACTGATCGAAAGAAATTAACGAAATTACCAGCTCTTCAAGATGGCAAGCTTCAACGGATTTTCTTTGTTGGTCTTGGTGATCGTAAATCGTTAACTGAAGATGACTTGCGAGAAATATTTGGTATGGTAGGAAAAGAACTTGTAGCTTCAAAATCAACTAATATTTCGATTTGGTTAGATTCATTTACGAACGAAGACATTGAAATAGAAGATGCTACATATTTAGCAGCTGAAGGAATAGGTATGGGTCTGTACCAAGTGCCTCACTTTAAAACAACTTCAAATGCAAATGATTATTATCTAGATAATATTGAATTACTTACTACTTCAGATGAGAAAGAAATCTTATCTTTTTTCAATTTAGGACAAGTATATGCGGAAGCTGTTAACGAAGCACGTACGTTAGTTAACATGCCATCAAATGTTTTAACAGCTACTAAAATGGCTGAGTATGCAAAAGAACTTGCTGAAACTTATGACTTTGAATATGAAGAACTAGGCAAAGCTGAAATGGAAGAACTCGGAATGGGTGCAATTTTAGCAGTCAATCAAGGGTCAACAGAAGAACCAAGACTAATTGTAATGAAATACCGTGCAAATGATGATTGGAGCGATGTCATTGGCCTGGTGGGCAAGGGCGTAACATATGACACTGGAGGTTATTCAATTAAGTCTAAGGATGGTCTAGTGGGCATGAAAGGCGATATGGGTGGTGCAGCCGCAGTTTTAGGTGCTATGCGTATTATCGGTGAAACTAGCCCGAGTAAAAATGTCATCGCAGTTATTGCAGCAACTGATAATATGATCTCAGGAAATGCATTTAAACCGGATGATGTCATTACATCATTAAGTGGCAAAACAATTGAAATCTTAAATACGGATGCTGAAGGTAGACTTGTATTAGCCGATGCGGTCACTTATGCAAAACAACAAGGTGCAAACTATATTGTGGACGTAGCAACGTTAACTGGTGGCGTCATTGTTGCTCTTGGTAAGGATAAAACAGGAGCACTTACAAACAATGAAACATTCTTTGAGACGTTCTTAGAAGCTTCTGTAGAAACAGGGGAATTTGTTTGGAGATTACCTTTAACTGAAAAAGACAAGAAACGTATCCGCAAAAGTGATGTAGCAGACTTAAATAACTCGCCAGGTCGTGATGGTCATATGATCTTCGGTGGCGGCTTTGTTGGAGAATTTGTTGATAATACACCATGGATTCATTTAGACATCGCAGGCACTTCTGAATCAAGTGTTTCGCACGATTTAGGGCCAAAGGGTGGAACTGGTTCAATGGTACGTACACTTGCAACCCTTGTTGAACGAATGAGTATGGAATCTGAAGAGTAAAGAAACCCGCGCATCCTCGACATAGTCGCTTAAAAGTTGAAAGATGAGTACTTGACCTTTTTCCAATAAGGGTCTGACGAGCTGAGTTTAAGAACTAGATAAACCGAATAGGCTATATGCATACGTCAGTCCTTCTTTTTTTCATACGTTAGAAAAGAGAGGAGGAGTGACAAATGGTCAATCGATATCGTTCAAGCTATGGCAGAGGATATGGCAGAGGATATGGTAGAGGTTATGGCGGCGGTTTTGGTAGGGGAATAGGTGGAATTGGAGGACTCGGATTTTTTGGTGGTCCATTTTTAGGTGGTTTAGCGGGAAGTTTATTAGGGTCAACTTTATACGGTGCACCATATCGACAGTATCCATATTATCAATATCCGCAATATCCGTATTACGGAGGTTATCCATACGGAGGTTATCCATACTAAAATTTTTAATAAAAAATGCTTATGCTTTTTACCTAAGGTAAAGAGCATAAGCATTTTATTTTTGTTCATGTCGTTTTTTTCGTTCTGCTATTACGGGTGCGAGTTCGTCTTTAACGGAGTCTTCCCATAGCTTCACGCCTGTTAAATAAGCAGAGCGACCAATAACATGACCGCCAACAGGACCTGTGATAAATAAAAATGCAATCCCTAGAAGAACAAGTGTATTGACATGGCCTTCTATTAACCAAAAATGAAAAAACACACCTAGTAAGATAAACATAACACTAAGAGTAGCACTTTTAGAAGCAGCATGTGTCCGTGTATATACGTCGGGCAATCGAATTAATCCAATTGCCGCCACCAGTAAAAAAATAACACCAATTAGGATGGTTGTAACGATCAAGATATTAGCTAAGATTATTATCACGTTGGATTATCTCTCCTTTCTCTAAAAATTTAGAGAAAGCTACAGTGCCGATAAAAGCTAATATGGCAATCAGTAAAATAATTTCTAAGAAAAAGCTAGATTCAGATAAGATGGATATCATACCAATCATGCAAATGAGCGCAACACCTAATGAATCAAGTGCAACTACACGGTCTGGAATAGAAGGCCCCATAATTAATCTGTAAATAAAACCTAACATGGACAGGCTAATCAAAAATAGTACAATCCAAAAGAATATCATCATGGGCGACTCACCTCCAATATAGCTTTCTCAAATGTATTCTTGATGGAATCGATTGCTTCATCAGCATCACGATAATCTAAAGCGTGAATATAAATCGTTTTTGAATCTTCTGAGACATCAATAACTAGTGTACCAGGTGTTAAACTTATTAAACTGGATAATAATGTTATTTCCCAATCTTTTTCTAATATTGTAGGTAGAGCGAATATGGCTGGTTTAATGGACAATTTGGGTTGAAGAATTAAAAATAATACTTGAATATTAGCCATGATTAATTCTTTAAAAAACATTAAGCTTAATTTAATAACGGACCACAGACGGTTCATATAGAAACGCCCTGGGAAAAATCCTTTCATTGTCCAAATCATCAACATACCTAATAAAAAACCTACGATAAATGTAGAACTGCTAAATGAAACGCTTAAGAACATCCAAAGCAAAGCAATAAAAAAGTTTAACAATAATTGAAAAGCCAATTTAAGAACCTCCTAATACAGCTTGTATATATTGTGAAGGGTCTAACATTACATTTGCAGCATCGTTCATATAAGGGACTATCCACTCTGAACCAACACCGTATAGCACACTAATAACAACTAAAATTAGTGCTGGAGCAAATAACCCACGATAGTGACGTTTCGTTAGTGGGGTTATTTCAACAGGCTCTCCCCAAAAAGCATAAATAAAGATGCGCATGACCGAAAGTAAAACGACTAAACTTGATGCTAAAATAAAAATGCTTCCCCATAAATTCTCGGCTTGAAAGCCTCCTTGAACAATGAGTAACTTACCAACGAAGCCACTTAAAGGTGGAATTCCAGCTAAACCAAAAGCTGCAATTAAAAAGGTCCATCCAAGCATTGGATAAGTTTTTATTAAGCCACCCATTTTTCGTAAATTAGAAGTACCTGTAATTGCAATGATAATACCAATTAATAAGAACAGAGCTCCTTTAATTAATATGTCATGAATTAAATAAAACACGGAACCCATGAGAGCTGCTTCATTCATTTGAGAAGTACCAAATAAAATTACGCCGACAGCAATAATGATGTTATATATAATGATTTTTTTGACATCAAAGTATGCTAATGCACCAATACATCCAGCAATTATGGTTAGTACAGAAAGAATCATAAGTAATTCGTGTGTGAAGCTTTGATCAAGTGTGAAAAACAGTGTATATGTTCGCATAATGGCGTAAACGCCAACTTTTGTAAGTAGCGCTCCAAATAATGCTAGGACCGGAATTGGTGGTGCTGCATAGGAGCTTGGTAACCAAAAATAAAGAGGGAAAATTGCCCCTTTTAATCCAAATACGAGTAAGAATAACACGGCAATAACTGTGATGATACCAGGCTGATTAATGAGTGCAATCTTCACAGCTATATCTGCCATATTAAGTGTGCCAACTACTGAATACAAATAGCCAACTGTAACAACAAATAAAGCGGATGAAATAATATTCACTAAAATATATTTGATTGATTCTCGTAATTGCACTTTCTCGCCACCGAGGACAATAAGCAAGTAAGAAGATATGAGCAACACTTCGAAGAATACGAACATATTAAAAATATCGCCTGTTGTAAATGCTCCATTCACACCAGTTATCATAAATAAAATTCCTGGGTAGTAAAAGTAAGACTCTCTAGCTTTGCCAATAGAAGAAAAGCTATACCATACTACAAATAAAGCAATCAATGTTGAAGAAAATACTAGCAAAATGGAGAGCATATCAGAAACCATAGATATACCGAATGGTGCAGGCCAGCTACCTAGTGTAATAGCTTGAATGCCATCTGCTTTAACTTTTACTAGTAATACAACTGATGCAATTAATGTCGTAAGAAGCCCTATTATGGCGCCACCTCTTTGTACAGATAGGTTTTTTGGGAATAACATCAAAATAATTCCAAAGAAAAAAGGAAGTAAGATAGGGAACAAAAGCAAATTAATCATGGTCTTCAGTTCCTCTCATTAAATTCATATTATCTGTATCAAGTTCTTGATATGAGCGATAAGCTAGCACTAAGAAAAATGCTGTAACACCAAAACTGATTACGATTGCTGTTAAGATCAGGGCTTGTGGTAGAGGGTCTGCATAATCAGTTACACCTGGAGATACAACAGGAGGGGCCGTGCCACCTAGTCCACCCATCGTTAAGAAAAGTAAATGCGCACCGTGACTTAGTAAACCAGTACCAATAATGATACGAAGTAAGCTTTTAGAAAGCATTAAATAGACAGCGGCCATAACTAGAAAGCCAACAACAAAACTCATCACAATCTCCATTAGTCATCATCTCCTATCGATTGAATAATGGTCATCGTAACACCTACGACAACTAAATAAACTCCCGTATCAAAAAACACAGCCGTATGTAAAGATTGCTTTCCTAATAGGGGTAAATCAAAATAATCAAATGCATGTGTCAGAAGTGGAACATTAAAGAAAATAGAGCCAGCAGCAGTGGCTAACGCTATTAGCAAGCCAATAGACGTCATCACTGTATAATTTATCGGCAAGGTTGTCGTAACGGTTTTTAAATCAAAAGCTAGCAGTAATAACACAATACCGCTTGCTGTCAATAAACCGCCAACGAATCCTCCACCAGGAGTATAGTGACCTGCAAAGAAGATATGAATTGAAAAGAGAATAATAATGAAAAAAACGACTTTTGTTGCTGTCTGTAATATAACATCATTTGTCTTCAATTCGATTCACCTCTTTCTTTTTTGTTAATCTAAGTTTAATCATGCCGATAATACCAATAGAGGCTATGGCGAGTACCGCTATTTCAAACAAAGTATCAAATCCACGGTAATCAACTAAGATGACGTTTACGATATTTCCACCGCCGGCTTTTGAATAAACCGTTTCTTCATAATAGGAAGAGATAGAAGGTACTAGTTTTTGAGAGTGGGCAGAAAGTGCAACAATAGTGACAGTTGCACCGACACCAAAAGCAACTAATGCATTTCCAAGCCTGAATTTTAAACGATTTTCATGTCGGTTTAACTTAGGCAAGTGATAAAATACGAGTAAAAACAAAGCAACGGACACTGTTTCAATAACGAGTTGAGTTAGAGCTAAATCAGGTGCGTTAAAGATAACAAAGAATAACGCAATTGAATAACCAACAGCACCTAATGCAATAATCGCAGTTAACCTTGAGTTAGCCAGTAAAATAGTTATTGTACCTGCAAGTAACACAAGCACAATAATCAATTCATAAAAACGAATAGGTGCAAGCATTGCGAAGCTAACATCAAACGCATCTTTAATAAAAACAGTGCTAATTGTTAAGATGACGATTCCTGTAAACATATAAACTAAATACGAGCGCATATAACCAGTCATATATATTCTTGAAAGCCGGTTTGTCCCAACTTCACTGAAATACATTAAGCTGTCATATAGTCGATTCAGTGATAACCAATCAGGAAATTTAGTATATAGTGGCTGCCATTTTGGCAACGTCCAATATAGTAACAAGCCAAGCCCTATTATGCCTAAAGTCATTAATAATTCAGGCTCGAAAAAGCCATGCCATGCGGATATGTGAATATCTATTTCACTAGGTGACGTATAGAGAAAAGGTTGCATCGCCATAACAGCAGGTTTAACCAAATAATCACCGATTAAATTTGGGACAAAGAATATTGCAATGACAAGAGTTCCTAAAATAGCAGGTGGAATGAGCATGCCAATGGGAGCTTCATGTGCTTTCTTTGGCAATAAATCGGGTTTGTATTTCCCTGTAAAAGTCCGAAATACAAAGTACAAACTATAAACAAACGTGAACACACTTGCAATCCAGCCAATGATTGGGAATAAAATACCCCATGTGGCGAAAGCAAAGAGATCAAAATTTTGAATGGACAGCATACCTGACAGGAACATCTCTTTACTTAAGAAACCGTTAAATGGAGGGAGACCTGCCATTGAAAAGCTGCCGATTAGCGCTATGGTAAAAGTAACCGGCATTATACTCATAAGGCCACCAAGTTTCCGGATATCACGCGTACCTGTTTCATGATCGACAATGCCTGCAATCATGAACAAACTACCCTTAAATGTCGCATGATTGACTAGATGGAAAATGGCTGCAAAGGCAGCATATTTGAAAATCGAGTTATCCTCAACGCCTGTATGGAATGAAATCGCTCCAGCTCCAAGTAGGGACATGATTAAACCAAGTTGACTGACTGTCGAGAATGCTAAAATTCCTTTCAAATCGGTTTGTTTTAAAGCAAAGAAGGAACCCCAGAATAAGGTTAACAAACCTGTACCTGTAACAAGCCAAATCCACCATTCGGAACTCGCATATAGTGGAGTGAATCGAGCAACTAAATATAGACCTGCTTTGACCATAGTTGCAGAGTGTAAGTAAGCACTAACAGGTGTTGGTGCTTCCATTGCATCGGGAAGCCAAATGTAAAATGGAAATTGAGCAGATTTTGTAAACGCACCCAATAATACAAGGATTAAAGACCAAATAAACCATTTGTGATTAGCAAGCTCGGGGGCTTGTGCAATTAATTCTCGAATCGAGTACGTATCTCCCATAATAGAAAGGAGTATAAATCCACCAAGCATCATTAATCCACCGAACACGGTAATCATCATAGATTTTAAGGCACCAAATCGAGAGCGATCTCGCTTATACCAATAACCAATTAATAAGAAGGAAGAAATCGAAGTTAACTCCCAAAAGAAATACAAACTAATCAAATGGTCAGATTGTACCACACCAAGCATCGCTGTCATAAACAGCAGTAAATACACATAAAAATTGTGTAATTGCTCCCTTGTTTTATCTAAATAGAAAATGGAGTAAAGCACAACCAGTGCACCGATTCCTGTTATAAGAAGAGAAAATAATAAACTCAACCCATCTATGTAAGAGATAAAGGAAATGTCTAACGAAGGAATCCAATCAAATGATGAAGTATATGTATCACCATTTTGGAGCTTTGGTACAAATGTCGTATAAAGTCCAAATAATACTACTGGAACTACGAGGACAAACCAGCCGGTGTGAATGCTACGAACCTTTTTATATAAAAAAGGTATTAGAATTGCAGCAAGCATCGGGATGAAAATAAAGTATACAAATGGCAAGTTAATCCTCCTTTTTCGAAAAACCACATTTTCTAAAATCATTGATATAAATCTATACAAATCTCACCATTGTAGTTGTGTATAGCTACAAGCGCCAGATCGAGGCTCGCTTCATGGCGAAAGAAAGAAAAAATGTTTGTCTTTGATGTTCCCAACCCTGGAACTTCGCTCTCTCTTTTCTTTCATAAAGTCAATTATAGCTTAGATATGGAGTGATTGCATCGGATAGTATTTACATCAAAGGGAGTTGTCACTTTGCTCTCTTTAAGTTGATAAATAGGAAGAGACCAAAAATATTTAGTGAATATGTCATGAAAACTTCACTTTTAAATAATAAAAAAACGCTTCTCCTAAAAGAGAAACGTTAATTTGTAGAAATTTTAAGCTTGTTGATGAGCTTCTTCGTTTAACAATACCTTTTCAAAATCTTGTTGTGGCTTTCTACGAATAAATGTTAGTACCAAATATGAAACTAAGAACAATATGCCTGTAACGTAGAACACGGAAGAAATACCGATGAAGCCACTAACAAGTCCACCAAACATTGGACCAACGATATTTCCAAAGAAGCGGAAGCTTGTATTATACCCCAACATTTCCCCTTGAATTTCGATTGGCGATTCACGTCTGACTAAGGCAGTAGTTACTGGAATTAATCCCCCAACTGCAATTCCGAATAATAAACGTAATCCAATCAACTGCCAAAGTTCAGTAACAAAAGCTTGAGGAATGATAAACAAAAAGGCCAAAATAAGTAGCATACTTAACACTTTCTCATAGCCAATCGTATCTCCAAGATGTCCCCATTTTCTTGCGAATAATAAATTCCCAACACCAGCTGCACTAAATGTAACTCCAGCCAGCAATGCAATTTGAGAAGAATCGGTTAAACTTGATACATAAAGCGATAGTAGCGGTTGGATACTGAAATTACCTATTTGAATTAACGCAGTAATGATCATGATATTAAAGACTAATCGGTGATGAATGATGCCTGATAAAACCGTTTTTCTTGAATATACATGTGCACCTGCTACAGGTACCCTTTTAGTTTCCTTAATACCAAACAAAACAAGCAGTGCAGCGATTGCAATTACCACAGATGTGATGACAAATGTATATTGGAACCCGAATGAATCAGCGAGTAGACCACCAATAACGGGTCCAAAGAGAGTACCTGAAACACTCCCCATTTGAAGTGTGCCAAGTGTTTTTCCTGCCACTTCTTTCGCTGTTTGTGAACTAATAAAAGCAAGTGATGTGGGAATAAATCCTGTGACCACACCCATAAATAAACGTAAAAGGAATAAAGTTTCTACAGAATGAACAAAGCCCATCAGAAAAATACTAATCGATATACCAAATCCGGTAATGATTAATATCGGTTTATAACCAAAGCGATCTGCTATACGGCCCCATATGGGTGACATAAGGAATGCAGAGACGAATGTAATTCCAAATATAAAGCCTGACCATTTTTGAACATAAGAGTCAGAAAAATCTCCCATTGTATTTATATAGAGTGACAAGAAAGGCATAATCATTGTTGCCGTTCCAGCCACTAGAAAGTTTGAAATCCACATTATATAAAAATTTCTTTTTTGATTATCCAAATAAAACACTTCTTTCGCTACCTTACACTAAAGGACTTATAATAATTTATTATAAAACATTTCGCCTTACGAAGGAAGGAAGGCGTCTTAATAACTGAAATTAATTACAGAATATGATAAACTATTTTTGGGTGAAATGAACATGAAAAAACGAGGATGGCTGTTATTGATTAGCCTGGTTGTCTTGTTAGCAGGTTGCGGCACTAAAAAGAGTGTCGAAGAAGAGAAGATAGAAAAACCTAATGAAGAAACACAACAAACTACTACCAAAAATGAAGGAGAGATTACTATGTATCCACAATTATCAAAAGAAGTTGCTTCAAACGAAGCGTTAGTCGTAATGAACACAACTATGGGTTCGATAAAAATTAAATTATTCCCGGAAGTTGCTCCTAAGACAGTAGAAAACTTTATTACACACGCAGAAAATGGTTATTATGACGACATCATTTTCCACCGTATTATTAAAGATTTCATGATTCAAGGTGGAGACCCTACTGGAACTGGTATGGGCGGAGAAAGCATCTACGGTAAAACCTTCGCAGACGAATTCTCTGATAAAGCATTTAACCTACGTGGTGCACTATCAATGGCAAATGCTGGTCCTGGAACAAACGGTAGTCAATTCTTTATCGTTCAAGCTAGCCGTGTAGATTCAAGCATGTTAAGTCAATTGAAAAAAGCTGGATACCCAGAAGAAATTATAGAAGCATATACAACAAATGGTGGTACTCCTTGGTTAGACAACAAGCATACCGTTTTTGGACAAGTTATTGAAGGCTTAGAAATTGTTGATGAGATGACTACAGTAAAAAGAAATGGTAGCGACAAACCACTTGAAGACATCAAAATTGTATCAATAGAAGTTCTTCAGAAATAAGTTAGGAAGTGTCCTACGTGAACGCATGGATAGTCAACTTTTTGTACTTTCCTGATGATAAGTCTGCCTATATTCCTGCTATTTTTGAGTTTGCAATCTTTGCGGTCATCTGTGTTTTAGTGTTTCGTTGGATTGTTAGACATTCAAAAAAACAAGAAGAACAGACTAGGGAATTAGAAGAACGTGTATTACGCGAACGGAAAATAGAGCAACAAAAAGATCAACAGTAAATAGAAAAGGCTTAACCAATGAAAATTGGTTAAGCCTTTTCTTACAAAATAAGAAAATATATAATATTAATGTGACAAGAACCCAGTGTTTATGGTGTTTTCAATATATGGAGACTAACCTGCTAAAATAGAATTTCTTTGTGACTCTCGTTAATTCGATTAATGTGAAGTCGTGAATACCTTTTTTAGAAACGAAAGTTTCCTCTCAGTCAAAGTGAATTTTGTTCAGTGATTTATTCTTGTTTAGTAATTTTTGCAATGAAGATAAAAACGTCCTATCTAAATATTGGGTACTTACATTTTACAAGGTAGGACAATTTTTTATATTTACTATTAAACCTATATTGTTATCACTGTTGATTATTAAAAGGAGAATGATTGTAGTGGAAGGCGGCGAGAAAACATGTGCTCCTGCGGTTACTCGTGGCAAAGCGTCCGCCTGAAACGGAAATCACTAGACCTAAATAGAAGGCTGTCCTATTCTTTAAACTGATACTTCAATCATCTGTAGTTTCTTAAAGGACCGGGCGTACTTTGCCCGGTTTTTCTTATGAGATTAGAAATTAAAAGCTAGTTCGAACGCTCCAAGCTAAGCTCTTTGCGCTTTTATTATTCTAAAGCAGTGATGAAACGCGATACACCATCTTCAAGTGTGGAGCGCGGGCAAGCCACATTCATTCTTAAGAAGCCTCTACCAGTGTCGCCATATTTTGAACCTGGCTCTAAGGCAAGTTTACCTTTATTTAATAGCAAATCCATTATTTCATTTTCCGAATATTCTGTCCCTCGATAATCTATCCATAATAAATAAGTAGCTTGTGGTTTTTCAATTTTTAATCCTGGAACAGCTTTTGTCAATTTTTCAATGGCATAGTCGATATTAGAAGAAAGAACTTTCAATAATTCATCTAACCAAGCTCCACCATCTTCATACGCAGCTGTTAGAGCAACAGCTGCAAAAGAGCTAAGTTCCATTTGACCATGGGCAAGAGCATTTTCTTTTAGCTTTTCACGTTTCTTAGAATCAGTAGCTATTATGACTGCGGCTTGAATTCCAGCTAAATTAAACGTTTTAGAAGGAGCTACACAAGTTATAATCCGATCTACTTCCTCCCCAGCCAAAGTAGCGAGAGGGATATGCTTATGTTTAGGAAACACTAAGTCGCCATGGATTTCATCTGATAAAATGAGGGTGTCGTATTTAGCACATAATCGAATGATTTCTTGTAAAGTCTCTTTTGGCCAAACCATGCCCCCTGGATTATGTGGGTTACATAGAATAAATAACTTTACTCCTTGCTTTAATTGTTTTTCAAATGAAACAAAGTCTATTTTGTATTGACCTTTTTCTTCTATTAACGAGCTTTCCACCACTTGACGACCTTGCTTTTGGGGGATAGAAAAAAACAGTTGATAAACAGGAGGGGTTATTAAAATAAGATCTCCTTTTTGAGTAAAAGATTCAATAACAGATGCAATTGCTGGGACCACGCCATGATGAAAAAGCATCCATTCGTTTTGGGTTTGCCAACCATGACGTTCTAAAAGCCAATTTTGCACAGCTGTTTTAGACCCTTCGTCCATGTAGGAATAGCCAAATATAGGATGCTTGATGCGTTCAAGTAATGCGTCAATTACGGCTTGTGGTGCGGCGAAGTCCATATCTGCAACCCACATTGGCAATATATCAGAAGCATCTTCAATTTTGTACACTTTATCTATAAAATCCCATTTAATGGAGTGGGATTCGCTCCTATCTATTACTTGTTTAAATGAAGTCATAGCAATTCCTTCTTTCCTTTTTAATAATATGTTATCATAGCCTTTATTAAAGAAAAGCAAATAGGTGAAAAATGATGGAAAACATCCAAATGAATCGTAAAGCAGTCTTGTTACTTCAAACGTGGGATCCTTTTAAAATGGGATCTGATGCCTATGATACTGAAACAGCTGACGTAGTAGCAGCCCTTCAAGGAATTAATAACCCAACAGAACTAGCAAAATGTATTCAGAAAGTTTATGAGCATTCCTATGAACAATGGATTCCTATAGAACAATGCGTTCAAATTGCTTATAAATTAATTGCTGTTAAATTCGAAGCAAACTGCATCGTCTGATATTAAAATATATTTCTAACAAAAACAAAAAAGAGCATTTACCTAATTAGGTGAACGCTCTTTTTGTGTATTTATGAATTTTCTGGAAGTCCATCAGTCAGATTAGAAGCTGGAACTTCGAGTGCGTTTGATAACTTCAATATGTTCTGAACAGAAGGGACTTCTGTACCAGCTTCATATTTTTCTAATCTCGCGGTACCGATTCGTGTCTTTAATGACAAATCTTCTATGGAGATATTCCGTTCTTCTCGCAATAAGCGAATTTGAGTGTGAAAATCTTTTTTCATCTTTATGCACTCCTCTCATCAAAAATCTTATGCTAGTAACTATCTAATCATACCGCATAAATGTTAATTTTGTGAAATGTTTCATATTAATATCAGTTTATTAACCCTGTATAGCAGAGATGATGGCATTGATAAAGACCACAATAATGGCCGCTGGTGCTAAGTAACGAACGATAAAGTACCACGTGTTAAAGGATAAAGAGGAAATATTTAATTCCGTAAAGGTTTCATCTTTTTTCAATACGTACCCGGCGAAGATTGAAATCATCAAAGCTCCTAGAGGTAATCCGATACTACTCGTTATGAAATCTGCAGAGTCAAAGAACGTTTTTCCAAAGATTTTAATATCGGAAAATACGCCAAAAGATAAAGCACTTGGAATCCCTACTAAGAAAATCATCAAACCATAAATCCATGCAGCACTCTTACGTTTATCGTATGCATTTTTAATACCTATGGATACAACAATTTCTAACATCGAAATAGAAGAAGTCAATGTTGCAAAAAGCAATAAGATAAAGAATAGGAGCATAAAGAATGCACCGAATGGTAATTGTTCGAAAACTGCTGGTAAAATGATAAATACAAGTCCAGGTCCTTCATTTGGCGAATAACCTAAAGCGAAAACCGCTGGGAAAATAACTAGACCAGCCATAATGGAAATCCCGATATTTAACATGGAAACGCTTAAAGCTGAATTGCCTAACCTTTGATCTTTAGGTAAGTAGGAAGCATAAGTCATCATTCCAGCAACACCGACACTAAGTGAGAAGAATGCTTGTCCTAATGCCAGTAACATGGTTTGTGCATTAAAGTAAGTCCAATCAGGAACAAACATAAACTTAACGCCTTCCCATGCACCATCAAGTGTTAATGAACGAATAACTAACACGATAAAGAAAATTAGTAAGGCAGGCATCATGAGTCGACTTGCGCGTTCAATTCCACCTTTAATCCCACCACGAACAATAAGAACTGTCAAAATCATAAAAACAGCTTGTCCAATTAAAATTTCCCAAGGATTAGCGATAATCGATTCAAACAAATCTGCGTAATACCCTTCACCCTCATTATTAAATCTAAAGAGTAAAGCTCTTCCGAGATACGATAATATCCATCCACCAATGACACTGTAGAACGATAAAATAATAAATGAGAAAAAGAATCCAGACCAGCCAATTAAGAACCATTTCTTCCCTGGTGCTAATTTTTTCAGTCCAGTTACTGCATCAGCTTGACCTTTTCGTCCTATAACAAATTCTGCTAACAGAATGGGTAAACCGATTAACAATGTGCTAATAATAAATAATAATACAAATACACTACCACCGTTTGTTCCTGCCATATATGGAAACTTCCATATTGCGCCAAGTCCAATCGCACTTCCCGCAGCTGCGAGGATGAAGCCAATCTTTGATGCAAAATGATCGCGCTTTGCCATATTAACCAACTCCTAAAATATTTAAAGATTTTTATAATGTTACACGACAGTGATTGAAAAGAATATAACTTTTTGAAACATTATGAGAAAAAGAAACGTATTACAAATATAGACAGCTAGGAGGGGGCTTCATGCAAGATACAGAAATGGTTAATAGTGCACAAAATGGAAACCTAATTGTTTTTGGAGAATTAATTTATCTCCATCATCGAACGGTCGAAAAATACGCCTTTCAATGTGGAGTGAAAGCAGAAGATATTCATAGTGTGACCCAGGAAGTTTTTATTAATCTAAATAAAAAATTAGGTGAATTTCAAAATTCTCATTTTCTGACGTGGTTATTCAAATTAACATTAAAGGCCTCTCGTGATTACCATAATAGAGAAAAACGAGTAAAAGACGAAGGACCAGAATTACAGGGGGATTCACCAGGACAATCAACTCGATTACCTCAATCGAGGATTTTAGTATTTGACGAAGATAGAGAACTACACGATGCCATTCAACTATTAGAAGAGACATACAGAAATCCACTTATCTTGTTTTATTTCCATGAGCTTGGTTATGAGCAAATAGGTGAAATTTTAAACATCCAACCAGTAGAAGTTGAATCCAGATTGATAAGTTCGAAAGAGAATATTAAATCGGCGCTGGAAATAGTGGATGATCAACAATTCGAACTGCATTTGAATTTATTGAAAAAATCGTTCAAGCGAGTCCCCTCAAAATTTAATGCAGACGAGATTCTACGACGAATTGAATCAGAAAGAGTTAAGAGGGAAGATTCACTTTCTCCGAAAAAAGAAAGTAAGTCAAATAAATATATGGTTAATATTTGGACAGTAGGATTATCTAGTGTCTTAATAATAGGAGTTCTAAGCACTTCCTTTTTAAAAATAAAAAATGATAATGTACGAAGCCACGAGGTTGCCACAGCTGCCGACTCTACTAGTATAGAAAATATCTTGAAAAATTTTGAAGAGCAAAAGAGTACTTATAGAAGTACGCTTAAGTTAACCGAAGAAGAATTTAATCAAATAGAATTTGTGAAAATGGCTAATCAATTATTTGCATCTACTATTCAAGAAAATGCTGCAGAAAATGACTCTAGCAGTATATCCAATGAAGAACGTTATGAAGAGGTGTTAGATGTGTTAAAAATCCCTTCACAGATGGTGAATGATGCGACCGCTGAGGGGATGATGGAAGAAAAAGAAAGTGCGATTTTTATTGATGAGTTGAACACCAAGATTGATTTTTTAATTACCTATTATAATTCTGTTTTAGAAAACCATCGTGAAATATTGAATACAGCAAAAATGAGTGGAAGACTGGATGCTTCTTATTTGATGGCAAATCGTTCGAAATTGCCTGATGAGGTTGAAAATCTAATAGATCATGCACACACTCAAGGTGTTTCAATCAGAGTTTCTGGGGACAAAAATAGTTATCAAACATTCTTCGAGTTCCCGGATAATTGGCATAAATTGTATGAACATGTACAAGGTTCTTCCATTGCATTTTTAAACATTAAACCAATGATTCCTTTTACATATGGGGGCGAGTTAGTCTTAACCCCTCATGAATCTGCTATGTACTTAAATGAGTTAGAACACATTTTACTAAGCACGAAACATCAAAATTCTCTCTACACCGTTATGAAATCACAGTATGAAGATTTAGCTTATACATTAATTTTCGGGGCAAGTAATATGGAAGTGGTTACGAATGGTCGAGTTAATGAGGAATTCCACTCGGCATGGAATAACTTAAGATACAGTTATGGCGATTCTCCTATGAAATATTTCATTAGACCACTGTTTGAATACGTAAGCGAAAATAATTGGGAAGTAAACGAAACGTATCGAAGTTTAAACTTTAATGATCTACAGATAGCCTTTAATCTTGCAGAAAATGGTGACCTAGCAGCCATTATGCCGAGAGAAAACAGTGGAGCAAAATCTGCAACAATTAATTGGCCAAACAGTGAAATACAACAAAAGGTAGAAAAATCTATTAAGAATATTGATATAACACAAATAAGTCAGATTGTTGGATTGAGCCCAATTGAAAGTGTTTTATTGTATCATCACGCTCAAGAAGAAAACTTAATGGACATCCAACAGTCACTCTTAACATTTATGAATTTTACTGATCACGAGAATATGGAAAAGGTTATGAATAGTTGGCTAAACAATAAATTGATTCCGAGAGAAACAACGAGTCTTCGTTATCAAGACGAGGAAACTTTTGAACAGTATGGAAACTTTGTAGGTTCAGTAGATGTAATGAATGGAGAACAAGTGATTCGAACCATTCCCATTACTCGAAATTACCAAGGCATGTGGGTGATTGATGCAAGTTTAAGTTATCTACTCTATAGTGAGCCACATGTAGAAATCAATGAACAAACACTGGACGATATCCAAAATCTCTACACACGTTTTAAAGAAAATTACGATTACACCATTTTAAAAGATGTTGGTGCAACAATGGTAGCCGGAATTTATCTTGAAGCAGCAAGTCAAGGAGATTTAAATACGCAGTATGAATTATTACTAAAGGGTGAGAATACGAATACTCCAAATAAAGAAAACTTTCTGTCAGGTCCATCTCAAATAGAGACCAATTGGAAAGAACAGTATAACTCGATGGAATCGCATCAAAGCTATCCTTCAGATGAATCGATCCTAAGCAGTAGGGAAGAGAAAAATGATGAATTTGATGTCACAGTTTGGCTCTATGTTAAACCTGAATTAATTACTGGTGAATTGTACCGAAATGGTTTCCGATTGCGAAAAACGGTAGAAGGATGGTTCGTTTACTATATGCCTATATAGTGACACTTTTGAGTTTTATACTAGTTTATGGTACAATCTTCTATGACCTTAAGGTAGATAGGTATATATCCAAAACTAGGAGCGATTATTATGACTAAGAAGTATGAAGTTGGAGAAATAATTACAGGTAAAGTAACAGGCGTTCAGCCATACGGCGCGTTTGTAGCATTAGATGAAGAGACTCAAGGTCTTGTTCACATCTCAGAAATCACATATGGTTATGTGAAAGAAGTTAGCGAATTTTTGTCTGTTGGACAAGAAATCGAAGTGAAAGTACTTGAAGTGGACGAAAAAGCGGGCAAAATTAGCCTATCAATTCGTGCATTACAAGAACGACCACCTGTATTACGTAAAGAAGATAAACCTAAAAAATCATTGCAAGCACGCGTTGATGAGCAGGATTCAGAAGGATTCAATTCGTTAAAAGATAAATTACAAGACTGGATTAAACAATCTGGTCAATGAGCAAATGCGAGTCTACTCTTTTTGAGTAACTCGCATTTTTTTCTTTCTTATTTTGTCACCTACAATTATTCTTGATACAGATTTAACCAAGTTGTGAGATTCCGAGTGTTTAAATTTAATTTACTTCTTCAACTTCCTCAAACGGTACTGCAAATTCTGTCTGCTCATCCCAAGGGCAACAGCCGATTTTGTGACATTGCCCTCAAACATGCCCATGACTTTTTGCAAATAGTACATTTCTGCTTCTCTTAAATATTCATCAAGAGGCAATAAATCACGATTGGACTGGACAACGAAGTCTTCTGCCCGCTTTAAAGGTTCTCGCATTTCTTGAACTTTTAATTTAAAATGTAATGGTAACATTTCAAAAGTCACCATTTCTTCGAAGGTTAACATCGATACTATCTCGTCTAACAAAATTTCGACTTCTTTTAAATTTCCTGGCCAATCATACGAGTGGAAAATATCCCTCACTTCATTTGTCATTCCCATAATGGCTGAACCAAAGCGGATTCGATGACGTGCAAAGTAGTCGTGGACGAACGGATCAATGTCTTTACGACGATCACGCAGTGGAAGAACAACAATAGACATTGAGGCAAAGAAATAATACAAATCTTTCAAGAGTTCTCCGGAAGCTATTAAGTTTACTGGATCTGCTCCCACACTCGCTAAAAATAAATGTTTACTTAGGCTTGGATCATTGACCAAATCTAATAACTGTTGTTGCAAACCTAAAGTTAATAAATCAATTCGGACACAAAAGATTGTACTGGTTTCCAACAAAATCAAGTCATCTTTTAATTTAGTAAGAATGGTCGGATCGGAATTATGACAATTTAACGTATAAAAATGGGACATAGGTGGAGACAATTCATTATGTATCCCTTCAGCTACTAAGTCTTTTCCTGTTCCAGCTTCACCAACGAGCAATACCGACAAGCGAGCTGTCGCGGCTTTTTGAGCCATTAAAATTACCTGTTTCATGGAGTCTGAAACAGCAGTGATGTTCGAAAATGTGATGGGCTCACCATAACGACGTAAAGGTTGGTATACCATCCGTTCTAGAGTAGTAACGTCACGTGCTAATTCAACAGCACCGATTAGTTTGCCATTTTCAAAAACAGGATATGTATCATTAATTGTAGTAATTTCATGGCCATTACGATTCCAATAAGTTTGTTTTACATTTAACACATGTTCTTTACTTTGTAGTACTTTTAAAAGGGTACTCTCTTGTTGATCAAATTGAAAAAGTTCCAGAAGAGTACGATCAGCTACATCATGTAGGTCGAGTCCTTCAATATTTTTCATTTTTTCGTTATATAAAATGGTACGTCCATTGCTATCAATTGCGTGAATACCTACGGAAATATGATCACTAGCAAAGCGGTAAAACGGCAATAATTGAAGATCCTTTACATTCACTGGAGGTTCACTCCTAACTTTTTTTGCGAAAATAAGAAATTTCACTTGATTAACGCAACAATCTCTTGCATTATTATATATGTAAACAAAATAAAAGTGCAAATTATTTTTGCACTAAATAGAATTAGAGGAGGATTTACATGATTCCTTATAAACACGAAGCCTTTACTGACTTCACACAAGAAGAGAACAAAAAAGCTATTCAAGAAGGCTATAAAACAGTTGCAGGTTACATGGGTCAAGACTACCCACTTATTATTGGTGGCGATCGAATTATAACTGAAGAGAAGATTGTTTCTTATAATCCTGCTAATAAAACTGAAGTTGTAGGTTCAGTTTCAAAGGCAACTCATGAGTTAGCTGCAAAAGCGATGGAAATTGCTGATGTAACTTTTAATACATGGAAAAAAGTGAAACCAGAAATTCGTGCAGATGTTCTATTTAAAGCGGCAGCAATTATGCGTCGTCGCAAATTCGAATTCTCAGCACTACTTTCTAAAGAAGCTGGTAAAACATGGATCGAAGCTGACGTAGAAGCGGCTGAAGCAATCGACTTCCTTGAATATTATGGTCGTCAAATGCTTCAATTAAAAGATGGTAAACCAATGGAGAGCCGTCCGGGTGAATACAATCGTTATGACTACATTCCAATGGGAGTAGCAGTTGTCATTTCACCATGGAACTTCCCATTCGCAATTATGGCGGGTACAGCTGTTGCCGCAATGGTAACTGGTAACACAGTATTGCTTAAACCAGCCTCAACTACTCCAGTTGTTGCTTATAAATTTATGGAAGTATTAGAAGAAGCGGGAATGCCTGCTGGCGTTGTTAACTTCATACCAGGTTCAGGTTCTGAAATTGGAGACTTCTTGGTAGATCACCCACGTACTCGTTTAATCAGTTTCACTGGTTCACGTGACGTTGGTTTACGTATTTTCGAACGTTCTTCAAAATTAAATGAAGGTCAAATTTGGATTAAACGTGTTATCTCTGAAATGGGTGGTAAAAACACAATCGTTGTTGATAAAGAAGCTGATTTAGAATTAGCAGCTCAATCAATCGTAAAATCTGCATTCGGCTTTGGTGGTCAAAAATGTTCAGCATGTTCACGTGCTGTTATCGTTGAGGATGTTTATGAACAAGTAGTAAATCGTGTAGAAGTGTTAACAAAAGCTTTATCTGTAGGTGTTCCTGATAAAGATAAGCACTTTGTAAGTCCAGTTATAGATGCTGCTGCATTCAAAAAGGTTATGAGCTACATTGAAATTGGTAAAGGGGAAGGTCGCCTAGTTGCGGGTGGAACTGGAGACGATTCTAAAGGGTTCTTTATACAACCGACTGTTTTTGCTGACGTAGATCCACAAGCGCGTATCATGCAAGAAGAAATCTTTGGACCAGTTGTTGCTATGACGAAAGTAAAAGATTTCGATCAAGCAATTAAGATTGCAAACAACACTGAGTACGGCTTAACTGGAGCGGTTATTACAAACAACCGTATGAACCAAGAAAAAGCACGTGAAGATTTCCACGTGGGTAACTTGTACTTTAACCGTGGTTGTACGGGCGCGATCGTTGGCTATCAATCATTTGGTGGATTCAATATGTCAGGTACTGATTCAAAAGCAGGCGGACCAGATTACTTAACATTACATTTACAAGCAAAAACAACATCTGAAATGTTATAAAAAGGAATGAAGGCTAAGTTCGGCGCGTCCTGCGCCAACGCCTTCATGATCCACTTCGTGTGGGACAAAAACATATAGGCAGGCACATCAGAAGATGCGTCTGCTTTTTTTTGAAAATTTGAGGAGGCGAATTATTATGACAGTTTCACAAAATGTTATTAAACAAACAGAAAAATTTGGTGCTCCTAACTATCATCCACTACCAATCGTTATCTCTGAAGCACATGGTGTATGGGTAACAAATCCTGAAGGAAATAAATACATGGATATGTTATCTGCATATTCTGCAGTAAATCAAGGACATCGTCACCCTAAAATTATTCAAGCACTTAAAGATCAAGCGGACCGTGTTACATTAACTTCACGTGCTTTCCATAATGATCAATTGGGCCCTTGGTATGAAATGATTTGTAAATTATCAGGCAAGGAAATGGCACTACCAATGAATACGGGTGCAGAAGCTGTTGAAACAGCTATTAAAGCAGCGCGTAGATGGGCTTATGATGTAAAAGGAGTTGCTGAGAACCAAGCAGAAATCATTGCATGTGACGGCAACTTCCATGGTCGTACAATGGCCGCTATATCTCTTTCTTCTGATCCAGATTACAAACGAGGATTTGGACCGATGTTACCTGGTATTAATTTAATCCCGTACGGTGATATTGAATCGTTAAAATCAGCAATTACTCCAAACACAGCAGCATTCTTAATTGAACCTATTCAAGGAGAAGCGGGAATTATTATTCCTCCAGTAGGTTTCATGAAAGCAGCGCGTGAACTTTGTCGCGAACATAACGTATTATTTATTGCTGACGAAATTCAAGCAGGACTTTGCCGTACAGGTAAAATGTTTGCATGTGAGTGGGAAGATGTAGATCCAGATATGTACATTTTAGGTAAAGCACTTGGTGGAGGAGTATTCCCGATTTCTTGTGTGGTTGCTAATAAAGAAGTTCTTGAAGTTTTCAACCCTGGTTCACACGGTTCAACTTTTGGTGGTAATCCAATGGCTTGTGCAGTTTCAATCGCTTCTCTTAATGTATTAGTAGAAGAGAAACTAGCAGAACGTTCTGAAGAACTAGGAAACTACTTTAAAGAAGAGTTATCAAAAATTAAAAATCCTTTTATTAAAGAAGTGCGTGGACGTGGATTATTTATTGGAATGGAATTAACAACAGCTGCTCGTCCATATTGTGAAGAATTGAAGGAACTTGGACTTTTGTGTAAAGAAACACACGATACTGTGATTCGTTTTGCACCACCTTTAGTGATTACAAAAGAAGAATTAGACTGGGCAATTGAAAAAATTCAAAAAGTATTTAATAAATAATTTTTCACTGTTAAAAAACAAGATTATGTATGTTACAATAGTTGCGAAGAAATCATTATGAATAAAGAGGCGAAACAATAAAATGGCTGAAAATCTAAACCTGTTTACATCAACGCAAGTGGTTATTCATGAAGCTCTGAACAAACTTGGATATGATGAAGGAATGTTTGAACTTTTAAAAGAACCATTACGTATGCTTGAAGTACGAATTCCTATTAAAATGGATGATGGTAAGGTACAAGTTTTCACGGGTTTCCGTGCTCAACATAACGATGCTGTTGGTCCTACAAAAGGTGGCGTTCGTTTCCATCCACAAGTTTCTAAAGATGAAATGAAAGCACTCTCTATGTGGATGACATTAAAGTGTGGAATTGTTGACTTACCTTACGGAGGAGCTAAAGGTGGAATTATTTGTGACCCACGACAAATGACAATGACTGAGATAGAGAAACTTAGTCGTGGTTACGTTCGTGCAATTAGTCAATTTGTTGGTCCAGCAAAAGATATTCCGGCTCCGGATGTATTTACAAATTCGCAAATTATGGCTTGGATGATGGATGAGTATAGTCGTATTGATGAATTCAACTCACCAGGTTTTATTACAGGTAAACCAATTGTTCTTGGTGGTTCTCAGGGACGAGAACGTGCGACTGCACAAGGTGTAACAATCTGTGTAGAAGAGGCCGCTAAAAAACGTGGACTTGTAATGAAAGATTTGCGTATTGTCATTCAAGGATTCGGTAATGCAGGAAGTTTCTTAGCTAAATTCATGAGTGATGCAGGAGCTAAAGTTATAGGTATTTCTGATGCTTACGGTGCTTTACACGATCCGAATGGTTTAGATATTGATTATTTACTTGATCGTCGTGATAGTTTTGGGACAGTGACTAAATTGTTTGAAAATACAATCAGTAATCAAGAGTTACTTGAATTAGATTGCGATATTTTAGTTCCAGCAGCAATCGAAAATCAAATAACTTCTGAAAACGCACATAAGATTAAAGCGAGTATTGTAGTGGAAGCTGCAAATGGGCCAACTACAACAGAAGCTACACAAATATTAACTGATCGTGGCATTTTACTTATACCGGATGTACTAGCAAGTGCAGGCGGAGTGACTGTATCCTATTTTGAATGGGTTCAAAATAACCAAGGATATTATTGGTCAGAAGAAGAAGTAAACGAAAAGTTATATAAAAAAATGGTTTCTGCTTTTGAAAATATTTATAACGTTGCGACAACACGCAACATTAACATGCGTTTAGCAGCATATATGGTTGGTGTTCGTAAAACTGCTGAAGCAGCACGCTTCCGCGGGTGGGTATAAGAATACTACGTCTTGTCTCTTAGTAGACAAGGCGTTTTTTTTGTGGGATTTAAGCTCTTTTCTTTGATTTTACTAAAAAATTTGCACATAATAAAATCTATAGGAGAGTGATAGAAGTGAATGAATTTTCATTTTATAACCCGGTCAAATTAATATTCGGTAAAGGACAACTGGAACAAATTAAACAAGAACTACCTACATACGGCAAAAAGGTGCTAATCGTATATGGTGGAGGAAGTATAAAGAAAAATGGTCTTTATGATGAAGTCATGATGACATTAAATGAAACAGATTTAGAGGTATTTGAGTTGAGTGGAGTGGAACCAAATCCTCGTATTTCTACTGTAAGACGTGGAGTTGAACTTTGTAAAAAAGAAAACATAGATGTATTACTAGCAGTAGGTGGCGGATCTGTTATTGACTGTACGAAGTTAATAGCTGCTGGAGCGAAGTACGACGGTGATGCTTGGGACTTAGTTAGCCGCAAAGCAGTTCCTATGGCAGCACTACCATTTGGCACAGTGTTAACGATAGCAGCAACAGGGTCAGAGATGAATTCAGGTTCGGTTATTACAAATGAAGAGACACAAGAAAAATACGGATGGGGCAGTCCACATGTTTTCCCGAAATTCTCAATACTAGATCCAACGTATACGTTTTCTGTACCACAAGATCAAACAGTATACGGAATCGTCGATATGATGACTCATATATTTGAACAGTATTTCAACAACGCTACGAACACACCGGTTCAAGATGAAATGTGTGAAGGTGTATTGCGCGCTATTATGGAGACTGCGCCAAAACTCTTGAGCAACCTACATTCCTATGAGCACCGTGAAACCATTCTTTTTTCAGGTACGATTGCATTAAATGGCATGTTACAAATGGGTTACCGTGGGGACTGGGCATCACACAATATTGAACATGCAGTCTCGGCGATATATGATATTCCTCATGCGGGAGGATTAGCGATATTATTCCCACACTGGATGAGATATAACATGAAAGTAGATCCAGAACGTTTCGCTCGATTAGCAGTTTATGTATTCGGCGTTGATCCAGAAGGAAAAACGGTAGAAGAAATAGCGAATGAAGGCATCGATAACTTACGTGCATATTGGTCATCGCTGTCAGCTCCTGAAACGCTTGCTGACTATAACATCGATGATACTAATATTGAAGTTATGGTAGAAAAAGCAATGGTTAACGGGCCTTTTGGTAACTTCATGTCTTTAGAAGCAGAAGATGTACGGTCCATTTTAAAAGCCTCATTATAATAGAAAAGCACTCAGCCGCATTGGTTGAGTGCTTTCTTTTCCATCAAGCGAATAAAATGATACTCTTTCTGTCCATTCTATATAGAAGACAGGAGGTTTTATATGATTGAACTTAATTCTTCATTAAAAGGAAAAAGATTTGAAAAAGGTTATTTAGAAGAATTTTTAAAAAGCCATGGATTTACTGTTGGTGGTGGATGGGAATATGATCATGCTTACTTTGATTATGTATTTCAAAAAACACCTTATTATGATGTCCTGAGAATTCCTGTATCAGTGAAAAGTGGAGATTTTGAACAACCATCTGCGAAATTAGAATGCGGTGTACCTTTTTTGTTGAGACATTGCTATCAGTTTGGACTTGATGATGAGAAGGATGCTCTATTTGGTATTGGTGGAGGAACGTTAAACCAATTTCAAAAACCAACGGATCCAGATGCACCGATAAGTGAAAAACTTGTTGTGCAAGGAGTGGAATTGTTAAAAGTCATAGATAGTCGTTTGCAATAAAGAAACGCCTCGTCCAATAAATACATTGGACGAGGCATTTCTTGTGGGTTCAAACAGGAGGTAAAGTTTCTGGTCGGTTACTTACATGTTTCCAATGAGTAATGCCATCATCTTCATCAAACGAAATAGTTACATCTTGAACACCCTGTTGATTAAGAATTAAATCCACTAAATGGTCACGAATGTCATCTGCACGTGCAAAAGAAATAGTAGAGTCAACTTCAGCAACAAGTTCAACGTGTAAATACTCGCCTTCTTTAACTACTGAAAGCTTCTTAATATCTTTCACATCTTGATGGTCTGCTACGAGATGTGCAATATGGTTTAACATTTGCTCATCCGTTTCTCCGATTGCTCCACGTGCATTTTCTAAAAACACACGTCCAACAACGTAGAACATCATTAATCCAATCATAATAGAAGCAATACCTTCTGCTTGTAAAAATCCTGTAAAATGAGCAATTAATACAGCTGAAAACGCTAGGATGCCCCCACCAGTTGCAACTAAATCTTCCATGAATACTAATTTTGTTGCTGGTTTAGCGCGATTTAAATGTACAAAACCCTGTGTTAAAGGCGCCAAGCCTTTAGCAGCTGGCAAACCAGCTTCGTGCAATACTTCTTTTCCGGCCTTATAAAGCACAAAAGTCTCTAAAATAATGGCAATTGCTAAAACTCCAAGAGTAATTAATAATCCGCCTGACTTTGTAGGATGTTGAATATGATGCCAACCTTCAATTATTGTTTCATAAGACAAGATAGCAACAATTAATACAGCACCTAGACAAACTAAGTTGACAACTCGACCAAAACCATTTGGAAATCGAGCAGTAGGTGATTTTTTAGAAAGCGCAGATCCAATAAAAACAAAGAACTGATTTGCGGCATCTCCAATCGAGTGCATCATTTCTGCAAACATCGCTACATTTCCTGTGAAAAAGAAAGCAAAACCTTTTAATACCGCAATCACAGTATTAACGATTGCTGCTAACAAGGAAGGTTTATTTCCTTCTTTTAGTAGTACGAAAAATTCTTTCATAATAGCCTCCTGTTAAGATAAAATTTCAAGTTCAACTCGGTCGATATAAGGAAGTGCATGAACACTGTTGTAAATGGTGAACGTGTCATGTTTGGGCAAGGCAGATAAGCGCATTTCAATTTCATGTTTTACTCTTTGATCAGACAGTGGAATGTCTTTTATGCGAATACTTTCTATTACTATTTCTTCAAACCTTAAAAAAGATACCAAATTTTTTATTTCCTCCGTTTCTGACATAAGAACCTTCATATAAACTTCTTTCATCCTTAAACGTTTTGGACCAAACTTTGAGAGGAGAGGAGGGAGTAGCTCAATACCTACTAATACAATCAACACGCAAGTTGTAGCCTCTACGTAAAAACCGGCTCCAACTGCAATACCTATTCCGCCAGCACCCCAAATCATAGCAGCGG